>JAQUXC010000004.1:65079-90200 GCA_028692545.1 Patescibacteria group bacterium
TCATTACCAGTACCAAGTATTGTATCAGATGCAAAGCTATACTTTATTGAATGATCAAAAAGAGTTGTACTTTGTGCATCACCTTCTACATTCATACCATTTACTTCTACTCCAATGAAGTATGAAGTCTTTTGATCTGCAGGTAATACTGCTTTTCCATTCAAAAAGTCAGTATCCTTGAAACGTACATCTCCAGTAGCTTCAGGAGCTGCATAGGCTACTAATACACCGTCCTTGTCAAACAATTTAACAAGTTTGATGTCAGCACCTGTAGCAATACCATGATTTTCCAATGCAAGATCTGTAATCTTTATAGCTTCATTTGCTGTTGTAAATTCTAATTCACCAAGGTATCTACCATGAGGTGTTGTAGAACCAGCTAAGATATATGTATCATCATTAGCTTTTGCATTATCTGTTCTCAAATATGCCGTCAAATCACCACTTCCTACTACTTCAACTTCTCTTGATGATATACCTGGATTAGAAATATTTTCAACAACATTTTTGTTGTCAACATCTTGTACTATTACATATGTTGTTGTTGCTGAAGAATTAGGAATCTGCAAAGCAAATGTACCTTTATCATTTACAGATGAAGTGAATATTGCTCTTAATTCTAAATAAACATTTACACCTTTCTTCAATACTCTATTTGTAGTATTTAGTGTTGTAAAGTTTATAGAACCATCTGCGTCCACTATATAATCAGATGTTGATTTTAACAATCTTGATACTCCATTTTCTACAATATATAGATCTAATTGAGCTATATTATCGTTAATAAATGCATCTACTGCAAATTTATCACTTAACTTTACTGATTGAAGTTTCAAATCAGATGCACTACCTGTTTTAAGATATGCTCTGTATATAAGTATTGGATCTCCAGTTGAACCAGCACCACCTACAACACTAATGTCGTTTAAGGCAACTGTTGTCCAATCTAATGCACCACCTCTTACAGTAGCAATAGAACTTGCAACATCTGTTGTTGGAGTTACAGCAATGTCTGCATTTGATGTGTCCCCAGTAATAGTAAATGCAGCACCAAATAAATGAACTTGATATGTATCTCCTACATCAGCTGTATCAAGTACATCAACTTTCAATTGGAATGTATGTGTTTTACCTTTCAATAAAGTCATTTCTTCTGTAATTGATAAGGCACATACAGCACCCTTTGTTACTGCTGCAACATCAAAAATAGAACCATTTGTAAGATCTTTTAATTGTATATTTTCAATCTCATCACAACTTAAATTTGTACCTGAAATATAAAATACATCACCGACAGTATCTTCAATACTATTTACAGTTACATCTTCACCATTTGATGTCATTTTGATTGTAGCCAAAATTATACCATCTGTTCCAGCAAGTACATCTTTTGCAGGAGTAACTGTTTTATCCATAGATATTGTGAAATCTCCAGCAACCAATTCTACTGTTATACACTTAGTAAGAGTTAATGTATTCAACATAGCAATACCATAACCATAGTCTTGACCTATAAATGAAAAATCACTAGCATCATCTACGTATAATTTTATTTCATTACCTTCACTACCTATACCAATATCTCCATAAACTTCTACATTTACATTATCTCCTTTTTCAATAAGATAATTGTTCAAATCGAAATTTATATATCTTCCATCGATAGTACCTTGAGCTACTTCATCACCATCGATCATAAGTCTGATATTTGAAAGAAGTTCTGGATCATTTGTACCACCATTCTTGAATCTAGCACTTTCCCAAATAATTGGCTCTTTTTCTGTATTTAATGTAAATTCTGCTAATCTTACATTTTGTTCACCAAATTCAATACCAGAAAGAGTTTCTGCTGTTAAAGCTTGCATTTCAACTTTACCCATTGTAGTAACGACTACAGATGTCATTTCTCTTCCACTTATTGGAAAAGATCCTGATACAGATCCACCATCAATATTTATATCAGATGCTGATGCAATACCAATAGCATATCTACCTATTGCTGTAATAGTAGCCTTTATAGTCAATGCTTTTGTTGTTCCAGCACTTACTTTGATAGGAGTTGAAAAGTTGAACAATGCTTCTCTTGAAGAGTTCATAGGCTTTGAACTACCAATTTTACTTACACCGTCGTAAATAGTAATACCAGTAATCTTTGTTGGATCACCCAAAATACCTGATGGCATTGTTAACTTTAGGCTTTGAATATTAACATCTTCACTTCCTGCTGTAAAATTAACAACAGTAAATACTGTTGGTGCTCCAGTTGGAATTGTCATTTCTGCTGGTGTGCTTGATGACAATGATACTGAAACATCACCACCTACTGCTGGAGGAGTAACTCCACCAATTACAGCTGTAGTTATTGGGAATAGATCAGCTTCTGCTGTTGTTATAGCACTACCATCTGTATAAGTGATAGTATCCATAACATTTTCAACTACATAGTCTTCTGAGAATTTGTTTGCTGTAAAACCAGCTTCTGATACCATTCTCTTTTGACCATTTCCATCTATATAGTATACATCATCAGTACCTTCGTATCTGATAAGTGTACCTTCTGGATGTGCAGTTGCTGTTACTGGGTTATCAACAGCTGTTGAGCCATCATACCATCCAAAGAAAGCATCTGGAACATCATCAATCATTGTTGCCCAGTTAGCTCCATAAAGAGCTAATGCTGTTGCTTCAGAATTTACCCATCTCAAAACTCCACCTGGTTCAACTGCATAAACTTTTGGATCTGTATCGATCTTAATCATTTTTGTACCAGGTCTGTATGTTATTAACTTACCTGTATAGCTAATATTAGCTAATTCATCAGTAGAAATAGTCTTTACTCCACTGAAATCTTCAAACCATGAAAAATAAGTCTTACTATTTGGAAAAGCTGCTCTTTTCAATGTTCCACCGTCATTGTAAACATAGTAAACTCCAGCGTTTGTTGTGGATCTTACTAAGTCACCTGCTGAAACATCAACAGCTTTTGCAATGTTCATAGGACCTACTCCTAGAAACACCATTGAAAAAACCATGGTGTAAACGAACAATTTTTTAATTAAATTCATATTTATTTTCTCCCTATTAATTCACTGTTACATTGAGCGACTATTTAAACTATTGCTTGTAGATAAATCTACAAAACACTTCTTCTAGTCAAACTGCCTCTTTGGCATCGATCTTTCTATTTGGTTAGAGAAATGAGCAAATAATATAAATATTTGTCACTATATAACAATGAACTTTATATTACTTGAGTCTTAAGACCCAAACAATAATAAATAACTCAACTATATATAAAAATATATATTTAAATTTTTAAATTACTTTAATTCAAAACTAGAATCTGATTTTTGTTCTGTTTGTCCTTTTACTTCCTGACTATTAATTTCTTTTTCTAATTCCTGAATTTGATTTTTGTAAGAGTTTTCTAAAACTTCCTCTGATAAGTCTATATAAAATTCTACTTCTTTTAATCTTAGTAATGCCTCTTGATATTTACCTTCTTGTAATAACTTCTTTGCTTCTTCTAAATATACCGGTATTTGATTTGCTTTTACTTGTTTTATTGTTTCTATACTGAATTCTATAGTACTTTTATTTTCTGAATTTATTGTTTCTGATGACGTGGTTGTTGTGTTTATTACATCCTGATTTGAAGAAAGTGTATTTCCTTGTTCTATTTTTTTGTCGACTTCTTCAAGTCTATCTGATTGTAATAATATTCTATTTTCTATACTTTTTTCTACTAATTCTTTGAGATTTTGATCTTGTGATGTATTTTCATTGTTTATTATCATATCAAGAGCTGTTTTGCTAACTAAATTATTTGCTTTTATAACCTCACTTATACCATCATTTGACACTTTCTCTGCCGTTGCCTTTAATATTTCTGATGTTTGTTGAGTTCTTTCATCTACTAATTTTGCTACTTCTATCGTTTTTTGAGAATCTTTATTATCTTTTTTGGCTGTTTCTAGATTATTTTTTAAACTATCTAAATTATTTTTTATATTATCTGCTACTTTTGTAATCTGAGCTTGGTTATTATTTTCTACTAACTTGTCCATTTCTTCTAATCTCTTATTAATGTGTTTGAAATATACATCTACTTGTTCTACTGAGCCATCTTTTGTAAGCATAAGTTCACCTTTTTCCATTGTAAGTTTTACAGGATAAAGAATATTACCTGGGAGCGCTGCATTTGCACCAAAAACTGTTGTGAATATTACTATAAATACAGATGACAAAACAGATGCTGTCTTCCAACTTGGCATCATATTTCTAAAAAATATATTTGTATATAAGTAAAAAGATTTGAATCCCATGCTTCTTTTCTTTGAAGTGTCATTTTTTATAATATTAAAAAGAATAGAACGATTTACGTGATACCATTTTTCGTCTGGTTCTATTTTGCTAAATTCGCTTAGCTTTTGAATTATATCTTTATCTTTCATATTCATATTATTTGGGGTTAATTTTTTGTTTTTGTTTTACATATAATAAGACGACTGAAAAGGGAAAATGTTACAAGTTTCTCACGTCCGACGTTACAACGTCGGACGTGTTACTAAAATGCTTGACAAAAAAGTTTATATATGATATAATAATTTTAGAATAAAATCCAAGTATCTTAGGAGGTACAATGAGACAGATTATTATGTTAGTCATATTGGTCCTTATAATTGGGATCACCATCACTACATCCGCCTGCAAAAAGCAGGAACCAAAAGAGTTTGTGACAGCTGCCGACACTAAAGTCACTGATTGGGTTCCCATGGACATGTCCGTCATGACCAACTTCGACCCAGAGAAGGCTACAACAATGTGGCTTATCAAAGATTCCTATTCATACTTCTCCGGCAGTGATTTCCGGGATGAAGAACCTTACAGAAAAGGCGAAAAATTCCAAATCACCATAAAAGGTGACAAGGGATATTTCGCTGGAATGGATCCTGATGGAGATGTATCTGCGGAAAAATATTTCTTCACAGAAAACCTCTCCTCAAAGCCCTCCACGAAATAGAAAAACATTAAACAAATAAGCCGGTTGTGCAAACAATCGGCTTATTAATTTTCTGAAGAATTTACTATTTCCTTGAGCTTTTCCATGGCTCTATGAAGAAGTACTCTTATATTCGCCTTGGATTCATTCATAACTTTTGCCATCTCTGATGTAGTCATATCTTCTACGTATTTGAGTATTAATACTTCTTGCCACCTGCTATTTATCTTTCCGAGTTTTCTAAGGTTTTTTTCCAAAACTTGCCAGTCTGAAATATTTTCAATATGTTCACTAAAAGAATGATCCTCTATTATAGTTTCTCTTTCATCTAAAAAGAGATCTTTTGACTTCTTATAAAAGTCCGCAATTTGATTTCTAGAAACTTGATATATAAAAGCTTGGAAATTCTTTATTTCATGCTTGTTGATATATTCCCAACACTTCAAAAATACTTCACTTGTAAGGTCTTCTGCTTTTTCTTTTGTAGGCACTTTGAAATAAATATATCTATAAATTTGTCTAGAATATATATCATAAAGCTCGCCAAAAGCATCTTTTTGGCCAGCCCTAATTTTAAAAAGTATTATTTTCTCTCTTTTTTTGTTTTCCATAATTAGTTTATACGCTACTTGCTAGAATTTAATTTAGCAAGATCAGAAATGACAATCTTTTCTTTTTGTTCTTGACCATTTCTTATAAATCTAACATTTATTTCTTGACCAATTTTATAATCCAATAATATTGTATTTAGAGATTTTACCTGATTTATTTGGTCGTTTTCTATATATGTTATAATATCACCTTTTTTGAAAATTGAATTTTTTGGTACTTCATATACATAAGCACCAATATTTTCACCAGATCCTGTCACCACTTCACTTAAATCTATATAACTCACCCCAAGACTAGGATAGTTGATAATATTATCATTATTAAAGAGATTGGTCAATGAATATTTGATATATTTACTAGGTAATAAATAGGTTTTTTCACCATTTTTTAGTGAAAAACCAACAAATTGCGCATCTTTGTTGAATATTGGTAAATTTTCATCTAAATCAACATTTAAAGCTCCATATATCACAATATCAGTTGGTTTGTGTACTAAGTCTAATTTACTCTCTATAAACCTTGAATACATATTTTTTATAGAATTTTCTAATATTTCATTTTGATAACTATAAAGATTTGGTCTAATAGCATAAACATTTTCACCAACATTTAGAAACACTGAATCAATTATTGCAACTGGTTCTAATCCTGTTTTTGCAACTTTTATATAATAAATGCCTAAATATGGATCATTTACTATCTTTTCTATATCTACTATTTCATTTTTATAATTTATCAAAACCAAATCATTGGATTTGTATAATTTCAAATCTTCATTTGTAGCAAACCAACCATCATTTGTAAAAACAACCACCGTCCCTATAAAATTTTCATCAAAATATATTTTATCCAAAATAGAATCACTTTTTGTAGTATTTTTCTTAGCTAATAACCAAACCTGATTGTTTAAATTTTGGGAACTACCACCTATTTTTGCTAAATTGCCATTCATTATTTTACTTATAGAGCCCTTTTCGTCTATAAAATTAAATCTATTATTACCCAATATTTCACTTATATCTGTCATCATTTTTTGCCAATATTTATCATAAATTTTTGTGGAAATATAAAAAGCTGAAGTCATAGAAATTACCAAAATGATAATTAAATTTAATAAAAGACTTAATTTATTTTTCATATTATTATTTTTTGGTTATTAAAGATAAAATTAATATTGTTGTTGCTAAAAATAAAAGTTTTATTTTTTTCTTAAAAACAAATTTATCTTTTATTTTGTCTATTATAAAATCCATAAGAATATAATACCAAATCCATAATATAAAAACTGATAAATATACTACAAATGGCAAAAATGAAGAAATTACAAAAATCTGTAAAAGAATAAAAACGGCAACTACAATATACAAAATATTTGCTTTTATATTAATTTGATGCCAATAAAAACTTATTGATATAATTAAAAATGACAAAATTACAATAGAAATAGAATTAAATAATAAACTATTTTTGAAAAAAAATGTATTATAAAATAAAAAATAAGATAACATCCAAAAACATAGTAGATCTATATATATTATTAATTGCTTTTTTATTTCGTGATTTTCATAAATTTTTCTAAAAAAACTATCAAAAATGGTGATAAATGATAGTAAAGCAAATATTAAAAATATATACCTAATGTAGATATTATTTATCATCGTAAAAAATGCAAATATAAAGCCAAAATAAAGAAAAATCGTAGCAAAATATGCAAATATAGTCTTGTAATCCACAAACCTATTTTTTATACGCCAAAAATAAAAAAGTATCAAAAATATACTAATGCCAACAAAATACCATATTTTCTGAGGATGAAAATAAGTTAACAACAATAAAGCTGTTAACAAAAAACTTACAAGAAATCCTAAAATTCTTTTATAAAATATCATAAATTTGTATAAACTATAATCTGCTTATAATATCATCTAATGAACTTTTAATCCAGGCATTTTGTTCTTCTGAAGCGATACTTGTAAGTCTCTGTTTTGCTGTTTCATTGTTGCCTTCTGAAGCTGATGTAAGTGCTATTACAAGGTTCAAATGGAAATTCTGAAAATCAATACTTGGAACAACTAAGTTTGCAATTTGATCTCTCAAATTTTCATAGTTTCCATCAAAATTTTCAAACAAATTAGACAGATCTTTTTTATATGTTTTTGTAAGTTTATCTCTATTTACAACTTTTTGAATTTGAATATCACCTTTTTTATTTTGCAAACCTACATCATTTTTGTGATTGGTTTTTGAATATAATACAATGGTCAACAAAACAACATTGAGTAAAACACATACTATTATTATTTTCATAATAAGCGAAAAACCAAATTGTTTTGATAAATATTTATGTTTCATATTTTAATTATTGTTTTTATTTTTATTTATAGATTCAAATGCTCTAAGAATTTCAAGTGGTATTGCAAAAACAATAGTATTTGATTGATCTGAAGAAATATCATTTATAGATTGAAGTGTTCTAAGATGAAGTGCTCCTGGAGAATTACTTAATGTTGTTGCAGCTTTTGCAATATTTTCTGCTGCCATTACTTCACCTTCGGCACTTATAATAACAGCTCTTTTTTCTCTTTCTGCTTCTGCTTGCTTTCCTATTGTTCTCTGCATTAATTCTGGAAGAACAATATCTTTCAATTCAACACTATCTACTTTTATTCCCCAAGGATCTGTAGCCTTGTCAACAATTTCTTGAATTCTATCTGAAATCTTGTCTCTTTGACCGAGTAATGTATCAAGGTCAACTTCACCAACTATATTTCTCATTGTAGTTTGAGCAAATTGAGATATGGCATAATAAAAATTCTCTACTTCTATAATAGCCTTTGAAGCATCTGCAACTTTGTAATAAATAACTGCATTTACTTTTACAGTTACATTGTCTTTTGTAATACATTCTTGATCTGGAACATCTACTGCTTTTACTCTAATATCAACTTTTTTCATAGTTTGAAAAATTGGAAGAATAATCCTCCATCCTGGATTTACCATGCCAGTATATCTACCCATAGTAAATTTTACACCTCTTTCATATTGATTTATCTGTCTTAGAGAAATCAAAATTATAAAAACTACAGCCCCAATAAAATAGTACATAAATTTTCTTGCCCAGTTGCTTGCCTCGGCGTAGCCTTTCGGCGAAGCAGGGAATAACTGGGAATTTAATTATTAATTTATATTATCAATAATGATAAAACAGTAAAAAATATAAACAATGTAACAATAGTCATAAGTAAAACCAAAAGTGCTGTTGAAAACATTTTTTTCTTAAAAACAAGATAAGAAGGCATGCCAAAAACTATCATTAAACTAATAACAATAAAAATAACTTCAAAAAAAGTTATAAGTATTAAAAGAAATGGGCTATTGCTAAAAATTTCATAATCTCTATAGATTTCATACAAATTTATAAGAGAAAATGTTGCTAGAATGATTAATAATGATTCAACTGCACCAGCCAAAAAACCCCATTTATAAACAAAAAAATGTTTATATTTATCGTTTTTATTTAGAAGATTCAAAATTTTTTGTAACATATTTTATTATTTATTTTGACTTATATAGATTTTATGAAAACATTGAATTGTCTATTTCGCTCCAGTTGTCTCCATCTTTTTTGTATGCTCTTAATTTGTGTGTTTTTTCTGTATCTGAATATTTATAATCAACAGTAACATTTGATCCTATCCTATTTGAAAAATTGGAATGTTTATCTAACACCAAATCTCTAGTATGAAATTCAATTTTTACATCTCCCATTGGACTTTTGAATTCTATAATATCTTTTTCTCCATGACCATCATCATCTTTCAAAATTTCTTGTTTTATAACATCAAAACTATCAAGTATATTTGATTTTGTTTCGTTCCATTTATCTAAATTCATAAGAATATTATATCACAACTTTTATTTTTAATAAAAGTTATATTATAAATTATTTTTTTCTAAATCATCTATAAGTTTTTTTTGTTCTCTTGTAAGTGAATTTGGTAAATCTAATTTTACAGTTATAAAATGATCTCCTCTACCTCTAGAATTCAATTTATAGACTCCCTTGTCTTTTAGTACGAAAACCTTGCCACTTGACGTAAAAGGAGGTATTTTGAGCTTTATAGAGCCATCTACAGTATCTATATCAATTTTGTCTCCCTTTATAAGTTGAGAGTATTTTAATTTTAAATTAGATTTTATATCATATCCAAATCTTTCAAATTTATTACTTTTTTGAACTTTTATTTTTATAAACAAATCTCCTGAAGCACGACTTTTTCCGCCAGCTTCACCTTTTCCGGATAATTTGAGTGTTTGATTATTATCAATTCCAGCAGGAATTTTTACTTTTATTTGTTCTGTACCTTTTGTATAACCACTACCATTACATCGACCACAAACATTTTTTATAACTTTCCCTGCTCCACCACATTCTGGACATTGTGCTACTGATTGAAATGTTCCAAAAAAAGTATCTTGTTGAATTCTAACTTGACCACTACCACCACACTTTGAACAAGTTCTTGTATCTGTTCCACCTTCTCCATGGCAATTGTCACAAGTAATTTTTTTGTTTAAATTTATAGTTTTTTCTGTACCAAAAACGGCTTCTTCAAAAGATATATTTATTTCTGTTTGTAAATCACTTCCTTTGGATTTTCTTCTACTACCTGCTGATCTTGAGCCACCAAACATGTCACCAAAAATATCACCCAAATCTCCAAAATCAAAATTTGTATTTCCACCTTGAAATCCACCAAAACCTTGTGAAAAATCTTGCCATGAAGCTCCTCCTCCACCTGAAAATGGATTTCCACCGCCAGAAAATGGATTTCCGTCTGCAGAACCGAATTGGTCATATCTCTGTCTTTTTTCTTTGTCTTTTAAAACTTGATATGCTTCATTTACTTCTTTGAATTTTGCTTCATCACCACTTTTTTTGTCTGGATGATGTTCATGAGCAAGTTTCGAAAAAGCTTTTTTTATTTCAATATCTGTTGCATTTTTATCAATTCCAAGAATTTTGTAATAATCTTTTGACATTTTATTTTAAGCCACCCGCCGGGTCGAATGACCCGGCGGGTGGCGCTTAAATTAATTAATTTGCTCGGTCTTCAAAACCAATTCCAGTACTAGTTGCTGGACTTTCTGATTCTTTTATCTCACCAAACTTTTCTTCATATTTTTTTAAATTTTCAGTCATTGCGTTTATCATTCTTTTGAAATGCCCTGGATTTGTCATAATCTTTGCACAAACACGACCATTTGGTGCTGTAATGTTTAAAAATGTCAAAAGAACTTCATCTTTACTATGTATTATTTGCATTGCATTTGCATACTCACCACCAGGAATATTGTCTGCAATTTTTATTTCCATTTTTTTGTCTTCCATAAATTTATGTTATACCACCCCGAGGGTGCGTCACCCCCGGGGTGGATTTTAAATTAAATTATTTCTTTTCTTCTTCAAACTCTGCTTCTACTGGTTCTTCTTTTTTTTCTTCTGCTTGTGGCTCAGATTGAGCTTCTTCTGGATTTGGTTGTTGTGAACCAGCTTGAGATTGTTTGTACATTTCTTGACCAATTTCTTGAACAACTTGATTCATTTCATCCAACTTCTTTTTCATATCTTCTACATTGTTTGAATCTTTTGATTTTTTGAGTTCATCAAGTTTGTCTTGAACTTTTTTCTTTGTATCATCTGAAATTCCATTTGGATATTTTGTTTTATCTTCAGTATCTTTCAATAATCTTTCTGTACTATATATTACAGAATCCGCACTATTTATTGTTTCAATTTCTTCTTTCTTTTTCTTATCTTCCTCTGCGTTTGCTTCTGCTTCTTGTTTCATTTTTTCAATTTCTTCTTTTGAAAGACCACTTGATGCGGTAATTGTAATTTTTTGTTCAGTTCCAGTAGCTTTGTCAACTGCCTTTACATTCAAAATTCCATTTGCATCTATATCAAAAGTAACTTCAATTTGTGGAATACCACGTGGTGCTGGCGGAATACCTGACAATATAAATCTACCCAAAGTTTTGTTGTGTTGAGCCATTTGTCTCTCGCCTTGCAAAACATGAATTTCTACTGATGTCTGACTATCTGCTGCTGTTGAAAATATTTGAGATTTACCTGATGGAATTGTAGTATTTTTTTCAATTAGTGGAGTCATAACACCGCCAAGAGTTTCAATTCCCAATGTAAGTGGTGTAACGTCTAACAATAATACTTCTTTTCCACCAATAGAACCTTCAAATTGTCCTGCTTGAACTGCTGCACCAAGAGCAACTACTTCATCTGGATTTACAGAAACATTTGGTTTTTTGCCAAAAAATTCTTCAACTTTTTTCTGAACAAATGGCATTCTTGTCATACCACCAACCAAAATTACTTCATCGATATCTTCTTTTTTAAATTTTGCATCTTCTATTGCTTTTTTACATGGTTCGAGAGTCTTCTCTACTAAATCTCCTACTATTTCTTCTAATTTTGATCTTGTGATTTTCATCACCAAATGTTTTGGACCACTTGCATCGGTTGTGATAAATGGTTGATTTATTTCTGTTTCAACTGATGTAGATAACTCTATTTTTGCTTTTTCTGCAGATTCTTTCAAACGTTGCAATGCTGTGACATCTTTTGACAAATCAATTCCTTGATCTTTTTTGTATTCATCTATAATCCAAGTAATAATTCTTTGGTCAAAGTCATCACCACCCAAATGTGTATCGCCAGTAGTTGATTTTACTTCTACTGTTGATTGTTTGCTGTCAGTATCATGACTTATATCAAGAATTGAAATATCAAATGTTCCGCCACCCAAATCATAAACAGCAACTTGCTTATTGTCTGATCTATCAAATCCATAAGCAAATGCAGCAGCTGTTGGCTCATTTATAATTCTTTTTACTTTGAGTCCTGCAATTTCTCCTGCATCTTTTGTGGCTTGACGCTGAGCATCATCAAAATAAGCTGGTACTGTAATAATAGCTTCTTCTACTTTTTCACCAAGTTTTTCTTCTGCATCAGCTTTTAATTTTTGCAAAATCATAGCTGAAATTTCTTGTGGTGTATATGATTTGTCACCAAGTACAATTTTTACACCTTCACCTGCTTTTTGGACTTCATAAGGCAAAGTTTTGATATCATCTTGTACTTCTTTGTCATCAAATTTTCTACCAATTAATCTTTTTATTGAAAACAAAGTGTTTTTTGGATTTACTACTGCTTGTCTTTTTGCAAGCATTCCAACGAGTCTTTCATTGCTCTTTGAAAGAGCAACCATAGAAGGAGTTGTTCTGTTTCCTTCTTTGTTTTCTAGAATTTCTGGCTTTCCACCTTGAATGACTGCTACGGCACTGTTTGTAGTACCAAGGTCAATTCCTATTATTTTTGACATATATTTTGTGTCCTTTCTTGTTTATTATATATATTATTTTATTAATGTTTGTAATTTTTAAATTGTTTTTATGCGATGCCAATATACTAATTCATACTAATAATACTAATTTTAATTGTTTAATTTTTGATTTCAGTTACGTCGTTTTTACTTTCTGTTTTATTTTCTATTAATGTTGCTTCTTGGTTATTATCTAAATTCAAATTTATTGAATTATTTGTATTTATTTTTTTAGGTTCTATATTTTCAGGTTTAGATAATATATCTTTACAATAACCAAATTCTAATTTTTTCTCTTGTATTCTTTTTACATCATCTACTCTACAATTTAAATCAAATAACATCCATGAACATATTAATAAAAAAAATCCTCTATCATCATCTTTGTCTTGAAATGCTTCATTTTTTCCATATTCTTCAATCATGTACTCTTGATTTTTTTTAATAAATTAATCTTTTCTTTAATCTTAAAATTTTCAAAACTACACCCTTCTACATTATGAGAGAAATCATTTCTAATACTTTTTATAATCTTAAGATCATTTTTAAACCTATTACTAATTAATCCTAAACGATAGGCTAAATTAATTTTTGTATCAAAATTAAGTAATGGCCCAGTAAATAAATTGTCTTCATGTGTTATAAAAAAGCCTTCTAATAGATTTTTTAAAGCACTATCAAATAATGAACCACATAATACCACTGATGCTCTATCTGACTCTTTTTTAAAATTATCTATTAAATAATCATGATTATAATTTGCAAAATTTTTATTCATATTCTTATTTAAAATTATTTAATTCTAAATTTGTTCATTATTCAAAATTCATCATTATTTAATCTCTCTCAATAAATCATTTCTTGTCTTAAAAAAATCATAGACAAGTAATACATCTGAGCTTGTGATAATATTCTTCTTTTCTTTTATTGCCATTATTTCATCACCATCTAGATCTGTAATAATTGCTTGACCTATAACACCAGTCGGCATAAGTAATATTTTTAGTGCTACACCACTATCACACTCTACACATTTCAAATACGAAAGTATTGATGCGTCATCAACACACAAAACTTTTATTTTTGAAAAATTATACTCTTTTCCACAAACAGGACATTTTTGTATTAATTTTTTTGGTAACATTGTTGATAAATCCATATATTCTTTTCCTATCTCCGGGGTGCTGGCACCCCGGAGGTGTGGTAGTTATTTCTTTTTTACTTGAATTGCTATTTTCTTTGGTTTTACTTCTTCTTTTTTTGGAATTTGTATTTTCAAAATTCCATTTTCAAATTCTGCTTTTGCCTTGTCTCCATTTACATGTGTTGGTAATTGTACACTTCTGTGAAATGAGCCAAATCTAATCTCTTTTCTGTAATAATTTTTTTCATCAATTTCTGACTTCTTTTCAGAGCTTCCCCTTACACTCAAAATATCATTTTCAATTGTGATATCTACTTTTTCAGGATCTACTCCTGGAAGAGCCACTTTTGCATAAACATTGTCTTTGTCCTGATAAATATCTAATGATGGAAGATTTGCTTGTCTTATTGCGGGAAAATTGAATAAATCTTCATCCTCATCAAACATTGGACTCCATTTTATTAGTTGCATAGTTTTATTCTCCTTTCTCCGAGCTTAGCTCGGTTTCTTCTATTTTAGAAGAATTATTAATTTTTATTTTTTCAGAATCTATCAAGTCAGACTCAATGGATTCTAATTTATTTACAATAACTTTTGCTGGTTGAATTACTTTGCCACCTAATGTATATCCAGATTGAACTTCCTTTAGAATTTCATGATCATTTTTATCTTTGTGACTTTCAAAACCAATTGCTTCATGAATATTGTGATCAAATTCTTTTCCAACTGTTTCTATCTCTTTTATTCCAAATTTATCAAAAACATTTTTCCACATATTTTGGATATGTCCCAATCCTTCACACCATGATTCTTTTTTTTCTTCTTCTGGAATATGACTGAGTGCTGATTTGAAATGATTATACAAAGGAATAAATTCTAGTAACATTTCAGCATTTCCGAATTCTATAACATCTTTTATTCTTTTTTCTGTTTGTCTTTTATAATTTTCAAAATCTGCTTGAGTTCTTTGCCAACCGTTCAAATATTCATCACATTTATCACATTTTTCAGGTTTATGAACTTTTTTTTCAATTTTTTTATTTTTTGTTTCCATATTTATATAATTGTCTTAAAATAATTAACTAATCCTAAATTCTTTTTGTAATCCATTCTTGTAGGACCAAGAATTGTAACAACACCTTTTTCAAATCTTCCAGTAATTGCAGATAAATATTTATTGAATCTACTCTGAGAACCTACAAAAACGCCAGTTTGATCTACTTTGTCAAAAATATCTTCAACTATAAATTCCAAATTATCCAAAACCAGACTCAAATTTTGTAGCTTTTCCATATCAGAAAACTCTGGCTGAGATAATATATTTGAAAATCCTGTTATATAATAATTGTCTTTTGAAAATGCAAGTAAAACCGCATTGTTTGTAATCTCAGCCATAATTTTTGATAAAAACTTTGCTTTTTGATCCAATTCTTTTATAGCTGACTTTGTAATTGCATTGTCTAATTTTTTTGAAATAACATTTGAAAGTTCTATATTTTTGTCTAGTGTTTCTACATAAAATTTGTATGCTTCTTCAGTTGGAATTCTACCCGCTGATGTATGTGGTTGAAATAAATATCCTTGCCTTTCTAAATCCATCATTATATTTCTAAGAGTTGCAGGACAACAATTCATCTTTTTTTTGGAAACTAAATAACTAGAACCAACAGGACTTGCTGATCTAATATATTCTTCAATTATGTTTATTAATATTTTTTTATCTTTTGTTTCCATTGCTTTTTTATTTTAGCACTCGCAGTATTTGAGTGCTAAATTAATTATAGCAATTTCTATTTTCTTGTCAAATGTTTAAAAATAAAGAAACGACTTATTTTAAAAAATCGTTTCTTACAAAAATTTAAGACTATCTATATTTCTGATTCATTGACAACCAAATCCATTGGCTCTCCACAGCAAATAAGCTCTCCTCCGCCTACTTTTGTAACTATTACTTCATTGCCACATATTTCACAACAAAATTTTTGATCTTTTTCTTGTACATTCATATTATTTTTTTCCCGCCAAGCGGGATATATTAATTATTATAAATTTATTTTAACACAAAACAAATACAAAATAAAAACCCCCCAGATATACCGGGGGGTTGAAAAATACTAAATAAGTAATTAATTACAAGATCCAGTTGGAACACTAGCTGTGTTGTTTAAAACAGCCTTACATACGTCTTCACCTAAATCATTATATTTACACACATTTGTTTTTACATCTTCTGCGGTAATTCCTGAGAATTGATATTTATTGTTTGCAAGCCATGTTGGTGAAGCACCAATTTGAAGTTCATTTGCAAGTTTAATATTTTCTGTCAAAAGTTCTTTACCTTCTGTACCCTCAAAACAAGCTTTTATCTTTGGAAAATTCTTTCCACATGTAGTCCAATCAGCATTGTTTATATCTTTGTTTCTGCACCAAATATAATCCATATATTTATAATCTTCTGGATAATATTTTATAGCACATAATTCTCTTATATTTTCATCAACTTCTGCTTGACCATGTAAAGATTGGAAGGTTCCATCTGCGTTTTTATTTGCAATGTAATAAACATTGAATTTAATTTTATCACCAAAATTCTTTATTACTTCTTCCATTGCATCAAATGCTTTTGTTCCATAAGGACACATACTCATGACAAATAAATCTAATTTTCCTTTTACTT
This sequence comes from Patescibacteria group bacterium, assembly GCA_028692545.1. Lineage (NCBI taxonomy): Bacteria > Patescibacteria group bacterium. Next base: position 81,915 of record JAQUXC010000004.1, read on the forward strand.
CTTCTCTACAAACCAAATTACCAGAACAATCTGGATCAGCACAATCTACAAGTCCATTTGCAGTATCATCTATATTATTTGTACAAATTTCTTTTGAAGGATCAAATGAAGCTCCAACATTCAAAGCTAATAAATCATTATTTGCTTGTAAATAATTTTGTACATTTGCATAATTTGCTTCTGTTTCCACTTTCTTTGTAAACAAAAATGCTGGTAAAAATTTCAAATTATATTTTGTATACAATTCTTTTCCTTCTGTACTATTGTAGTCGTATTCTTTGAATTCAATTGTAGGAAATATACTAAGTAAGCTTTGTTTTAAATATGTTGTATCACAATTTTGTTCCTGACATCTAACATCTGCCACCAAATATCCAACTAACTTGGTATTGTCAATTGTTAAATCAGCAGGCTTTTGCTCTTCATTATTGTTTTGTTTTTTGATAATACATCCTGATGCTACAAGTGCAACGAGAATCATCAAAAACAATATCCTTTTTTTCATAATTTTTGCTTTTTAGTTTGTTAAATTAGCTTTATTAAGTATATATAATATTATAGTAAAAATTTTAAAAAAGCAAATAATTCCGCTATATGGAATTATTTATACGCAAATTTATAAAAAATATTATTTATCCAACCAATTATCAGATTGTCTTACCAAAACATTTTTTGCATATCCTGGATTTTTCATTATTTCTTTTACTACTCTTTCCATTCTTGATCCTTGAGATCCTTTTACAAGAATTATACTATCTTTTTCTATTATTGTTTCTAAATATTTTATGAGAGATTCTTGATCTTTGAAATGTTTTGCATTTTTGAAATTAAAACCATTTTTAATAGCTTCCAAGTATATATCTTCTGCAAATTTTCCAATTGTAAAAAGAAAGTCTATATCTTTACTTGCTACATATTTACCAATATCCTCGTGACAATTTTTTGTATCATTACCAAGCTCAAGCATATCACCTAGAACAACTATTTTTTTACCACTTATTAATGTTTTTACATCGGATAGTAAGTTTATTGCAAGTTTTGTAGCGTCTGGACTCGAATTATATGTATCATCAATAATATATGCATCATTTATTGCTTTTAAAAGATGAGTTCTGCCTTTTGGTGAAGTATAATTTTTTGCAAGTATAGATATTTCTACTAAATTTAATCCTTCTATAAAACCAACAGCTACAGCAGAGAGAAATGCATATACTTGTGCCATACCCAAAGAATCTGGTAAAAATACAGGAACTACATTTCCATTATGTCGTATTTTAAAATTCATTCCTATCGTATCTCCCTTTCTCAACATTTGTAAATCTGTTGCCCAAATATCGGATTCATTTTTAATCCCATAAGTTAAAACATTATGTTTTAATTCATTCTTTAATTTTGCAATCATTTCATCGTCATTGTTTAGAATTGCCCAAGAACCTTCTGGCATATTGCTAAATATTTTTCTTTTTTCTTTGAATATTTCCTCCACACTATCAAAAAATTCTATATGGACTTTTGATATTTTTGTAAGAATTCCTATATTTATAGGTACAAATTTTGTAAAATATTCAATATCTCCTGGATGATCTGCACCCATTTCTAAAATTAATTTTTGAGGATATTTTTTAATCTTAAAAGTAATCAAAAATAAAAATTTGATAAAAATATAAAACCAATTGAATATAGATTTTCCAGGCGCATCTTTTATTCCAAGAATAGTAAGAGGCACACCTATCTCATTATTAAAATTAGAAAAAGAAGTTCTTACTTTAAATTTACCTTTTAATACACTAAAAATAGCTTCTTTTGAGGAAGTCTTACCTATAGATCCGGTAATTGCAATAATTTCTGGTTTATATTTTTTTAAAATCAGACTACTAAAAATTTTTAAAATTTTAAATAATATTTTCTTCATTTTTCTGGTTGTATTTTATAATAATCTAATATGAAATCTGCGATATCTTTGAATACTGGTCCGGCACTTGACTCAGCCCAAGCTCTTTGCGGAGAATCAAACTTTACAAATATTACAAACCTTGGATCTCTTGATGGTCCAAATCCAATAAATGTATGATTCGTTCTATCTGTTACATAACCACCTTTCCCTGCTATCTGAGCTGTACCAGTTTTTCCACCCAAATAATACTTATCTGATTTTGCTGATTTTGCATGACCTTGCTCAACAACAGATACAAGCATTGCTGAAATCTGCTTTGCTGCTTTATCTGATATTACTTTACGAATAAACTGAGTTTCTATTGTATCTTCTTTTCCATTTGGATGCACTATTTTTTCTACTATTCTTGGTTTATACAAATATCCTCCATTTACAAATGCCGCAAAAGATGAAATTAATTGTATTGGAGTTGCTGTAATTCCTTGACCAAAAGAAGCTGTAGCTAAAAATACTTTACCTTTTTTATTTAAATTTTCAATATTTCCCTTTACTTCAACATTCAAATCTATATTTGTTTTTTGCCCAAAACCAAATTTTGTTGCATAATCTAAAAATCTTTCTCTTCCAACTTTTTCTGCTACAAAAGCAGCACCAGTATTAAGCGATTCATCTAAAACTTGAACCATCGTTCTAATACCATTTGCTTTTTTGTCAGAATTTCTTATTTTAAATCCATCTACTTCCAAAATTCCAGTGTCTATATATGTTGTCTCTGGTTTTACAATTCCCAAATCAAGTCCCATTGCCATTGTAACAACTTTGAATACAGAACCAGGTTCATAAGATGTAAAAATAGCATTATTATTATAGAAATTTTGGTTTTCAACTTGCGAATAATTATTTGGATCAAATTCTGGATAATTACACATTGCTAGTATATCACCATTTTTGGGATTCATTACTATAACCGTTCCGTTTCTAGCACCATATGATTCAGTTGCTTCTTTTAATCTCTTGCAGACAAAATTTTGTATTGCTTGATCTATTGTAAGATACAAATCATTTCCATCTGTCACTTTTTTGAAATCAGTCTTTCCAATTGTTATAAAATTTCCATAAGCATCTTTTTCACCAGTAAGTTCCACTTCTTGACCCTTTAATTCATTTTCCCAATAACCTTCTAAACCATAGCTTCCAACTAATTTATCATCTTTATAACCAACAAATCCTACTATATGACTACCTACTGGCCCATCTGGATAATGTCTATAATTTTCTTTTATAAAACCAAGTCCTTTGGAATTCAATTCATTTACTCTTTGATATTCTTCATCTGTGAGTTTATTTTTTATTGGTTCATATATATCATCTTTTTTTGACAATCTACCATTTAAAATTTCCTCTTCAATACCCAAAATTTCTGATAATTTTTTACTCAGATCTTGAGGATTTTCTACAATATTTGGTATTGCATACAAATCAAAATATACTTTATTGATAACCAAAGGATAGCTTTTATCATTGTTACGTAAAAAAATTTCGCCTCTTTTTGGTTTTATATCAGCCACAAATGAATGTTGAGCTTTTGCTTTTACAAGATAATATTTATTTTGTACTATTTGTAAATAAAAAAGTTTTAGTACTATAAAGACAAATAAAACTATAACTCCCAAAAATATAAATTGTAAACGATCCAATTTATTTACATCCAAAGTATTGGTTCTTTTTCTATACATATAAAGAAAAACAGATAAATTATTTTATAGCAACATCTTTATAATCTTTTATTACAATATAATCCACACCATCAGCCAAAACCATACCATGTTCTTGCGCAACTTTTGTAATTCTTCCTAAATCTTGTAATTCGGCTGATTTCAAACTAAACTCTTTATTTGTAGTTCTAAGATTATTTAATTCAGTTTCTAAATCATTCATCACAAAACCTTCACTAGCCGCCATATTTGACTGTACAAGATTTACAAACAACAAAACAAAAATAGAAACAACAAGAGATATATTCGCACAATAAAGTATTTTTGTTTTATCTTTAAACTTCATAATTATCAATCTTTTAAATAATCTTTTAATACTTAATAGTAAAAATGTTAATTTTTTGTTTTTCATATTTTTGTTTTTTATTTTTGTTTTTTCCAGCTAAGTCGAGTTAATCTCAATGAGCTGGATTTTTCGATCTGAACTCGATTTTTATTTTAAACTTTTTCTATCACTCTTAATTTTGCACTTCGCGAAGCTGGATTAATTTTTATCTCATCTTCACTTGGAATTATAACTTTTTTGTTTATAATTTTTAGACTTGCTTTATGATTACAACGACATTCTGGAACCTCAAGTGGACATATACAATCACGGGATTCTTGTCTAAAAAACTCTTTTATTATTTTATCTTCCAAAGAATGATAACTTATAACGACCAATCTTCCACCACTTTCTAGCAAATCTATTGCATCTGGTAAAAACTTTTTTATATTATCAAATTCGTGATTTATATATATTCTCAACGCCTGAAAAACTTTTGTTGCTGGATTTGTATTTGAATATTTTTTATAAAATCTTTTGTAGACTCTTGAAATAATATTTGATAATTCTACTCCACTTATTATTTCTTTTGTTTTTCTATTGTTTATTATTTCTCTTGCAATTTGTTTTGATAATCTTTCTTCTCCAAATTCCCTAAAAATCTTTTCCAATTGATCTTCTTTATAATTATTTATGATATATTTCGCATCTGGCCCTTCATCATTTTTGTCATATTTCATCTCCAGTCCTTGTTCATCTAAAAAAGAAAATCCTCTATTCTCGCTTTGCAATTGATACAGTGAGAGGCCAAGGTCGAGTAAAATAGCACGTATTGGATAATTAGATAATTCATATTTTTTGTTTTTTAATATTTGTTTTATATTTTGATAATTATCTTGAACAAAAACTGTTCTATCATCAAATTTTTCTAATCTTTTTTTTGCTAATTCTATTGCATCACTATCTAGATCTATTCCTATCAATTTTCCGTTTGGTGAAGTTTTTTCCAAAATCCTTTGTGAATGTCCTCCACCACCCAGTGTTGCATCAATAACATTATAATTTTCCTTTAAATTTAATCCTTCTATAACTTCATTTAGTAGTACTGGAATATGTAATTTCATAATAGTTTTAAAGTTAAAAGTTATAATTTTATAAAAATACTTCTAACTTGGTACTTTTGACTTTATAACTTAAATTCCTAAATCCCCTAATTCATTCGCTATTTCAATAGATTTATTTTCAACATCTAATTTATATGTATTCCATAAATTTTCATCCCAAATCTCTAATCTATTAAAAACCCCTGCAACAATAGCTTTTTTATTTAATTTTGAATAAGCTCTCAAGTATTCTGGCAATATTATTCTTCCTTGTGTGTCTAACTTTACATCCATTGCACCAGCAAGCATAAGACGAGCAAATGCACGAGATTTTGATTGAGATATTGGTAATTTGGAAAGCTTTTCTGCGAGCTCATTCCATGATTTTTTTGTAAATAAAAAGAGGCAATTATCAAGTCCTCTAGTTACAACTGCTCCAGTTTTAAAATCTGCTCTAAATTTAACAGGTACAGCTAATCTGCCTTTTTCATCTATAGTGTGATTGTATTCTCCAATAAACATAATGATTTTAAATCCCAGGGTTTATAAAATATAAATATTTTGTAAGAAATGAAGATTTGAGTTATCCCCACTTGTCTCCACTTCTCTACACTTTAATTAAATTATATACCACTTTCATGTTTGCTTCAACCACCTATTCTGTGGATAAGTTAGCCACCTCCGAGGTTACCAACCTCGGAGGTGGTGCTTTGATTAATAATCTACTGGAATTATTTGTAATTTTTCATAATAAAGATTATGAGCTTTATCTAAGATTTCTTGTGAGCATTTTTCAGAGTTAAATAATTCATTGATTTCAGAGATAAAGAAATATCCAACATCAACTCCATGTGTATTTTCGTTCCTTAAACTCTCAAAAATTTCCTCAAATCTGTTTTCTTCCAAACATTTGACTCGAAATTCTCTTGTATTCATAAATCCTCCTTTTTGTTTAATTTTTTTGGTAAAACAAAATCCCTTCTCTCAAGAAGGGACTAAATTGATAAATAAATAAAAAAATCACTTCAAACCCTTTTTGAGAGAATTTGAACTATGATAAGCTCTTGTAATTGATAATTTGTAGCCACCTTTGCCATTATTAAGCCATTTTGAAATTCTTGCAATTGTAGTAGAGCTAAGCCCTGTCTTTTTTTCTATTGTAGAATAAGAAATTTTTTCACTAAGCATATTTGCTACTTGCCATCTTTTTGAAAATTCTTCAATTTCTTGTTCTGTAAGCAAGTCACGAAAAAATTTCTTAGCCTCATCAATATTTTTTAGAGCCAAAATTGTTTTGTATAAATTTTCTATTTTTTTATTCATATTTTTTACTTTATTTTGATAAAGTACTTTACTTAAATAAAGTATAACTCTTCGAATATTTAAGTCAAGTCATGGGCTGTGGATAACTTAAAATAATTTTTAAAAATAAATAAGTCGCTGGGCGAACCATACGACTTATAAAAAATAAATTTCGAGCTAGCTCAGAACCCGAACAGGATTCTCAATTTAGCCCAGAAACTCATATTCCTTATGATTTGATCTGTTAATTTAAAATCCGGATAAAGACCCGGAACTACAGCCCTGAACACATCTAAAGCATCTCCAAATGACCTAGCCCTTAACAACAAATCATATGAACCACCCATGCTGTCCACACCAGAAATATCAACACCACCTATTTTAGTGGTAAATTCGTTTCTGGGTTGTAATTGACTAATCATTTGCACTGGCCAAACCACACGAACCAACATCGTCACTCTATAAGATAATTGGTCTAACCTACTAAGCGCTTCGTTTGAAATAAACGTATGTGGTTGCAAAATCAAGAATCGATTACTTGCTTTTTGATCGGAGATCTGAACAAATCTTGAATTTTGTTCCACTGGATAGTCAATCTCATTCAATACTTGCTGAAGCTCTTTATTGGCCTCGGGGTTTTCGATATAGAACCTTATGCTTGTATACATGGTTCCTCCTTTTTTTGCCCCAGATTAACGTACTTTCGCATCATTTCTAGGGTCATTAAATAATCATATCATATAAACACATATTTGTCAATAGAATTAGGTAATGTGCACATACATATGGCGATTTTCATAGAAAGGATGTAAATATATGAGTATGTGTACAAAATTATCAAACAATATATTAGAAGAGCGATTAAGATGGGTTTTACCAATAATTAATAAACAAATAAAGCTAGTAGATACTGTAAGAATATTTTATGGTAGTCAAAGAACATTAGAAAGGTGAGTTAGTAATTACAAAAAATATGGAATAGATGGACTAGTACTTAAATCAACTAAACCACATAGTCATCCAAATGAAACATCAATACGTATAAAAGAAAGAATAATAGAGATAAAAAAAGAAACGAAACTGGGTGCAAAAAAGATTAAATACAAAATAACAAAAGAAGGAATAAATATTAAATGTAGAACAATAGGAAAGATAATCAAACAAGAAGGATTAACGAGAAAATATAGAATTAGAAAAATAAAGTATAAATATATCAAAGTACCATTATCACTTGGTGAATTAGTAAAAATAGATGTTAAGTATATTCCAGGCAGTATTAATGGTAAGAAATACTATCAATTTACAACTATTGATTGTGCTTCTAGATGGAGATACTTAAAAGTATATGAAAACTATGATAATTATTCAGCTATATGTTTTTTAAAAGAACTATTAAACATTGTTAATTTTAGAATAAGATCAATAAAGACTGATAATGGAAGTTGTTTTACTAATCGTTATACAGGATATCAGAAATCTATTGATCCACTCAGCCTAAGACTACATGACTTTGATTTATTCTATATGAAGAATAATATTATTCACTATTTAATAGATCCTGGAAAACCAGCTCAAAATGGTAAGGTAGAAAGAAGTCACAGAACAGATCAAGAACACTTTTATAACATTAATATCTTTACTAGCTTATTTGACCTGGAAACAAAGATTAGACAATGGAATGATTATTACAATAATCTAGAACACTGTGCTTTAGATGGTAAAACTCCAAATGAAATGTTATTATTTTATCAATTAGAGAAATCGACAAATGTATGTGCCTAAAACAACTCCGGGGGTGGCAACCCCCGGAGTTGAATAAACATGTACAGTTAACAGTCAAGGGTTACACTTTCTAAATACTTTTCATGAGGAGTAAGTCCGTTAAGGGTTAAATGTATTCTTTTAAAATTGTAATAATTTAGCCATTCATAAGGAGTGTTCCAAATT
>JAQUXC010000005.1 GCA_028692545.1 Patescibacteria group bacterium
ACTCCTAAATACCATAAAACTCGCTTTTCTTTTGGATAACTTGGTTTTAAAGGCATATATTTGTTTATTAGTTAACAGTGTTACCCCTAAGTATACCAAGTGTTACCTATTAGTGTTAACTGTACAACTCATTGACTTTATGTCAATAATATGATACTATTATATATTCTGTTATGTCCTGCTATTTGACAATAATATTTCGATTTTAATCGAAAAAATATAGATAAAAAAACCAAAAAACTCTCATTGGAGGTAAAAATGAGAAAACTATTCCTACTTGTCGCTATATTAGCGACTTTCGTTTCCCTAAGTTCTGTCAATGCATACCTGACCAACATGGTCAACGGCGCAGAACAAACAACCACAGATGTTCTTACAACGGCGGATGATATTCCATTCGTAACATTCACTGTGGAAAACAGTGAAACAGAACCGGTAATCCTGCAGCATGTAAGTTTCTCCTGCTGGAATATCAATCTTACGGCTCAAAACCCAAACATACAATTTTCTATGTATAGTGATGATGGAATTTGGTACCCTACCGAACATTCCATATTCAACTTAAACTTCAACATCGCAAGCGTAATTAATCCCGGATCCAGCAAAACCTTTGTAGTGATGGGTAACGTTTGGGAAAATTCCGACGGCGGAGCAAGGTTCTGCCTTGGATTGTGCAATTCCGGAAACTTCCAAGTGACCGGACAAAACACTGGGGAAACCTACTTCGTCAACATGATCGGACCCTGCCAAGACAACATTTATCATATCATTAATGTCTGGCAATCTATGCACAAGTTGTCCATGGCCCCATTTGTAAACCCGGTAGAAATTTATCAAAATTACTACCAGGACAACTTCTGGGTTTACCCTGGACAGAGTTTCTGGAGTTGTCTGACACTGAACGCTCTTCCGAATTCAGTTGAAAACTCCGCAATTGCCTTTAACTCCCAGACTATATTTGGGGGTACTCTTGGACAAATCAATCCAGGTAATGGTAACTTTTTTGTTACAGATTATCTACCTGGTTTAGTTTGGGCATGGCATCCTGAATACAGCAATTTTCAGATGTCATGGACATCTCCTAATGTAACTGGAGTAGACGCATCGTTTTTATATGAAACGGTGATACAAACCCATCTGAATCCCAACGAAATCCAAAGTGAATACACTTCGGCTACAATTGGGAACTACAGTTCATTGTTTGGGATGTCAACCGAATCTGCTCAATATGAGCGAGTCTATCACCCGTATCAAGCCATCAAGCTTGATGTAAATGGGGATTCCTTGTTTACTCAAGCTGATCTGGATATGTGCCAACAATACAATGTTAATAACATAAATTTGTATGGGACGAATTTTAACAACAATTCTGCCCCAAACATATCCAGGTCATCGGTGATTTTTTTCTACCCGAACAATATGTTCGACCAATGGTTGGGGAATGTATACCTCAATCATCCCCAAGAACCACTGGTGCAGAACCTTGGCATTGGCCTTCCGTATGACGGCACCTGGCCAAATGTCATCGGTTCTACATACACACAAACCGGGAATACCATAACAGTTGACACGAATGGCAATTGTATTGGTGTCTTCGGCCAGTTACCTAACGGAGAAGACTGGAATACAGTCATCTTCATGAACGGTGGTGAAAACCTCCGTTGGAGTAGTGAGTCTCAGACAATTGAACCTGAACGGATACAAATGGATCGAACTCAGATCCAATTCATAATCCCTGAAGGCTTGACTCGTATTGATGTCCAGGCGCGTAGCTTGGCTCAATATACCGCCAATGATGATCCTTCCATTGTCACCCCTGCCACTCCGGTCTTACACCAAAACTTCCCGAATCCCTTCAACCCGGAAACTACCATTTCTTTCAATCTGCCCAAAGCAGGCAAAGCGTCCCTCAACATTTACAATGTGAAGGGACAGTTGGTAAAGACCTTGGTCAATGAAACCAAAACTGCCGGTACCCACCAGATAATCTGGAACGGTACTGACAACTCCGGACAGTCTGTTTCCAGCGGTATATACTACTACAAATTGAATGCTGGAAAATACAGTTCCACCCGAAAGATGATCATGATGAAATAACTCTTCATTCACTCATTTGCTTAAATACATAAGCGATTGAGTGATGAATACAAAACCTTGAAAACCCCAAGTCAGCAATTGACGAAGGGTTTTCTTTTTTTGCAAAACACTCCCGGGGTGAGCCACTCTGGGGGTGGACTTTATTTTACTCATAGGACTTTTATTTTGACATTGTTTATAAATTATGATAATAAGAAATCAAAATACAATTAAGATAATGGAGGATTATCATGCATATCGTGAATAGCAAAAAACTTTTTCTTTTCTTTATGGTAATGTTTTTTTGTATTAGCCTCATGGCTACAACAAAAACCTCAGAATACTATATGGGAATTACAATAGGCATTGTTGGATTAGTATGCCTAGTAGTATTTCTCTATATAGTGTTTCTACTTATCTGCAAGGCAAACTCCTGTTCACAAAGAATTCCATTTAGACCAGGTGAAAAATTAGAACTTAGAATGTCTTCATATTTCTTAGGAAATTATGTATTCAAGTTTGAAGTTCTTATAACAACAAAAAATCAATTTACAATGTTATGTGAGATATTCTCAGAAATTGAGGATAAAAAAAACAAATATGTAGATAAAATTGAGCTAAAAGGAGATATTTCAACTCCTATAGAAAAAACCATCAATATCCCGTTTTTATCTAAACTGTCTATTGGGTACGACGAAAATTCCAACTCTTTGGAAGTCTCAATAGAAAGAATAATCTCTTTTTGCGATGAGACAGTTCAAAACCAAACAATATAACAACAAAACACATTTTAAGGCCCGTGTAATTCATTTTACATGGGCTTCCTTTTTGACTTTTATTGGCTTAGAATATAAAATAAACTCATTATTGTAATACCAATATACAAATGGCATGCCAATCATACAAATGCCAAATTTATATATATTATAAATAATAATTTATAAAAAAATGAAAAGCGATAAAGTGATTTTTAAAAATCTCTCTTATTCTGTTGTCGGTTTATGCTTTGAAACTCATAATGAATTAGGTAAATATTGCAAAGAAAAACAATATGGAGATGCTTTAGAAAAAAAGTTAAAAGAAGCACATATAGAATATAAAAAAGAATTAATTTTTCCAGGTACAAGAAATATTGTCGATTTTCTCATAGAGGACAAAATTATACTGGAATTAAAAGCAAAAGAGACAATAAACAAAGATGATTATTATCAAGTACAACGATACTTACAAATGTTAAAAATAAAATTAGGAATATTAATTAATTTTAGAAGTCAATATTTAAGACCCAAAAGAATAGTGCGTATTGACACAGAATCACACAAAAAATTTTTATATCCATTCATTCGTATAATTGGTATAAATTAGTATATTAGTATTATCCATTCATTCGTATAATTGGTATAAATTAGTATATTAGTATTATAATTAGTATATATGCAATCACGAGAAATCCGACAAAAATACATAGAATTTTTTGTTGAACATGGACATGTAGAACTTCCTAGCGCTTCTCTAATTCCTGAAAATGACTCTACAACACTTTTCAATACTGCTGGAATGCAACCGCTTATTCCATTTCTTTTGGGTGAAGATCATCCTGCAAACAACGCGATTGTAAATTGCCAAAAATGTGTAAGAACTGGAGATATAGAATGTGTTGGAGATAATTCTCATCTTACTTTTTTTGAAATGCTTGGCAATTGGCCACTAGGAAAATATGGAAAACAAGAAGCCATAAAATACAGCTTTGAATTTTTGACAAGTAAAAAATGGCTTGGAATTGATCCAAACAAATTATATGTCACAGTTTTTGAAGGTGACAAAGATATAGAAAAAGATATTGAAGCTATAAAAATTTGGCAAGAATGTTTTGACTCAATTGGAATAAAGGCAAATGAAAATGAAAAAATATTTGCACTTCCTAAAGATGATAATTTTTGGGGGCCAGTTGGTTCAAGTGGGCCATGTGGACCTGATAGTGAAATGTTTGTAGACACTGGATATGACAAATGCTCTGATAATTGCAAACCTGGATGTCACTGCGGAAAATACATAGAAATCTGGAATGATGTTTTTATGTTTTATTACAAAAATTTGGACGGAACTTACAAAAAACTAGACAAACCACAAATTGATACTGGCTTTGGCTTGGAACGTGCAACAACAGTTCTAAATAATTTAGACAATGTTTATGATACAGATTTGTTTATTCCAATTGTTGATGAAATAAAAAATTTAGCAAATATTTCAAATCCAAATGATGAACAATTAAAATCAATTCGCATAATTTCAGATCATATCAGAAGTGCAGTTTTTGTAATGGGTGATGATTTGGGAATTGCTCCATCAAATGTAAATCAAGGTTATGTTGTTAGGCGTTTGATAAGAAATGCAATTCGTCATGGAAAATTATTAAATATAAAAGATGTTTTTTGTTTCAAAATTGCAGAAGTTGTTATTAATTTAATGAGCAATATTTATCCTGAATTAAAAAATAATAAAGACTTTATAATAAATCAAATAGTAAAAGAAGAAGAACAATTCAAAAAAACATTGGACAATGGTTTAAAAGAGTTTAACAAATTAGAAAAAATCACAGGTGCTGATGCTTTCAAACTTTATTCAACTTATGGATTTCCACTTGAAATGACAACAGACCTAATAAAAGAAAAAGGATTAAATTTTGATATAAATGAATTCAATTCTGAATTTAAAAAACATAAAGAGCTTTCACGCACAGCTTCTGAGGGTATGTTTAAAGGAGGACTTGCAGATCACAGTGAAATAGTGACAAAATACCACACTGCGACTCATCTACTTCACCAGGCACTTCGTGAGACCTTAGGAACTCATGTAGAACAACGTGGTTCAAATCTTACTGCTGAGAGAATGCGTTTTGACTTTTCTCATCCTAATAAATTAACACCTGATCAATTACAAATGATAGAAGATCTAGTAAATCAAAAGATAAATGAATCTCTCTCAATAATTTGTGAACTCAAACCAATTGAAGAAGCAAAAAATAGTGGCGCAATAGGACTTTTTGGAAACAAATATGGAGACCAGGTAAATGTTTATGCAATAGGAAATTTTAGCAAAGAAATTTGTGGCGGTCCTCACGTACAAAATACAAATGAGCTTGGACATTTTAGAATAATAAAAGAAGAAGCTTGTTCACAAGGAGTTAGAAGAATAAAAGCAGTGTTGGAATAATATTTATTTTATACATAATAATATAATAATAAAATTAGAAAAGTATATTTAATAAATTAAAAATAAAAAAATGAAAAAATTATTAGTATTCTCATTGTTATTGTTATTACTTATCACAATTTCAACAAAAAGTATATCGGCCTCAGATCTAATTTCAAATGTTCAAATTCAAACATCTCAAAATTCTACAACAATAACATGGAACTCAAATGAATTAGATAAATCATATATTTTGTGGGGTATGAAAAATACAGATAATGATATAAACATAGTATCTCAAGACCCAACTTATACAACGGTTCATTCGATTACAATAAACAATCTAGCTCCAAACACAACTTATTATTATAAAATTTTATCTAGAACAAATAGTAGTAATATAATGGAGTCTGCTGTGTATACCTTTACTACACTCGAAGATACAACATCTTCTGATTTAATCTATAATATACAAATTAATACAACCGAAAACTCTGCAAAAATAATTTGGGATTCAAATAATTTATATAAATCGTATATTTTGTGGGGTATGAAAAATACAGATAATGATATAAACATAGTATCTCAAGACCCAACTTATACAAAAAATCACGAATTAACAATAAATAACCTTATACATAATTCAAAATATTACTTTAAAATACAATATGGAATTATTAATAACGGTGCAACTGAATCTCAAATATATGAATTTACTACACTTGATAAAGAACTATCTTCAGATTTAATCTATAATATACAAATCAATACAACTAAAGACTCAGCAAAGATAACATGGAACTCCTACGAAGATGACCAATCATATTTATTATATGGAACAAAAAATACAAATAATGACATAGGAACAGTTTCAAAAGATGATAATTTTTTAAAAAATCACGAATTACTTCTAAACCATCTAAATCCAAATACAACATATTATTTTAGAATATATTCAAAAAGAAGTACTAATAGTATAGTAGAATCAGAAACATTTTCATTTACAACAAAAAAAATAATAAATCCAGATAAAGAATTATCTAATAAATTAAAAGGTAAATTATTATTAGGCGTAGAAGATAAGGGAAGAATATGGTACGTAAATCCAAGTAATCAACAAAAATATGAGGTAACTTTTACTAATGCTTTATTGATATTTCAAAAATTATCACTTGGAATAACAAATAAAGATCTAAATCAAATATCAAATACAAAATCAACAACACTTGGCAATAAATTAAAGGGGAAATTATTATTACAGGTGGAGGACAAAGGAAGAATATGGTATATAGATTCAAATGGCATAAAACACGAAGTTACTTGGGTAAATTTAATGGATTTATTTACAAGTTTGTCACTTGGAATAACAAATGATAATCTTGACAAAATTGAAGATGGTAATATTTAAAATAATCATTAAATTTGTGAGTTTATCTGTGAGCTTACAAAAATTTTCAAAAATTTGAGTGTAATCAAGCGTAAAGAAACTTCAAGTTACCGATAGGTAACATTTGAAGTTTTAGCTTGACGAAATGATAAATTTAAAAATTTTTGTACTCTCGCGACTTTTCTGCTCAACTCTTTTCTAGAAAAGAGTTGAAAAATAACAAAACCTTTTTTAAATATTAAGTTTATTATGCTACAATTAATATAGATATTTTTATTTACAAATAATTAATGTAAAACTTATGGCCACTATCAAAGCTTTCAAAGGACTTCGACCAAAACTAGAGCTAGTAAAAGAATTTTCAGCTCCACCTTATGACGTATTAAACTCAGATGAAGCAAGAGAATATGTAAAAGACAAACCAAATAGTTTTCTTCATGTTACAAAACCAGAAGTTGATTTAGAAAAAGATATTGACTTGTATGATGATAGAGTTTATGTAAAAGCAAAAGAAAATTTTCAAAAAATGGTAAGTGATGGAATATTTGTACTTGATGATAAGCCATGTCTTTATATTTACAGACTCGTAATGGGTAATATCGATGAAACAGGAATTGTTGCATGTTCTAGCGTTTCCGATTATGAAAATAATATTATCAAAAAACACGAAAAAACTCGTGCTGACAAAGAAGCAGATCGCATAAGACATACTGATACAATAAATGCAAATGCTGGCCCAGTTTTTCTTACATACAAGGCAAGAGAAGATATAAATGAAATAGTAAACAGTTTTATGCAAGATAATTCTCCAGTTTATGATTTTGTAGCAGATAATGGTGTAGCAAATTCATTTTGGAAAATAAGTGATGATGCGATTATTGCAAAAATCGTAAATATTTTTTCTAGAATTGATTATACCTATATTGCAGACGGTCATCACCGAGCTGCCTCCGGTGCACTTGTTGGAAAGCAAAGAAGAGAAGCAAATCCAAATCATAGAGGCGATGAAGAATATAATTTCTTTTTATCAGTACTTTTTCCACACAATCATTTATACATAATGGACTACAATAGAATTGTAAAGGATTTAAATGGACTAAATAAAGAGGAATTTTTGGTAAATGTAAAAGAAAAATTTGAAGTCGAAGAGTTCTCAAAAGAAAATTCCTATAAACCAGAATCAATTCATACATTTGGAATGTATTTGGATCATACTTGGTACAAGATTAGCACAAAAGAAGGAACTTATGACAAAAATGATGTTATAAAATCACTCGATGTTTCTATTTTGCAAGACAATTTATTAAATCCAATTCTAGGAATAGAGGATCCAAGAAAAGACAAAAGAATTGATTTTGTAGGTGGAATAAGAGGACTTGATGAATTAAAAAATAGAGTTGACAATGGTGAAGCAGTAGCTTTCTCAATGTTTCCTACTTCAATCGAAGAACTTATGAATATTGCTGATGCTGGAGAAATTATGCCACCAAAATCCACTTGGTTTGAACCAAAACTCCGTTCTGGAATGGTAATTCATTTGTATTAATTTGAGTTTAAAATAAAATAAACAAAATGAAAAAAGTAAAATTTTTTGTTATCTTTCCGATTTTAATGATTTCGCTTTTTATAAGTTTGAAATCTATAAAGGCCGAAGAATATATAACAGATCCAAGCGAATTACCAAAACAAGATGCCTTCAAAGCAATTGTTCAAATTCATACATTTTATAATGATGAATCAAATTATCTTACAAAATATGGATCTGGCTCTGGAATTATAATAAACAAAAACGGCCTTATACTTACAAATTATCATGTGATAATGCCTTTAGATAATTTTGATGGCACTGAAATAGATACATCTTATCAAATATGTATTTCTCAAGAAATAGGCATTGAACCAGAATGTAAATATAGCGCTAAATTTATAGCAGGAAATGAAAATTTAGATATTGCACTTCTTCAATTAGAACAAATAGAAAATCTAAGTACTATAAATCAAAATTTTCCATATTTAAATTTAAATGAAACTGATACTACAAATATAAACGATGAAGTAATAGCACTCGGCTATCCAGCGATAGGTGGAAATACTATAACTATTACAAAAGGCATTATAAGCGGAAAAGAAACAAAATATAATAATAATTGGATAAAAACTGATGCAATAATATCATTTGGAAATTCAGGTGGTGCTGCAATAGATGAAAATGGAAACGTAATAGGAATAACGAGTGAAGTGGGTTCAGATACTGTTGGAAGTTTAGGATATATTATAAATATTATATCTCTAAATTCTTGGATAAATGAAAACAAAAACACTGTTCCAAAAACCAATAATTTATTAGACAAAACGAAAGACCTTATTAAAAAACAAAATATATTAAAAACTTCAAATTCATTCATTAATACATCTAATCCATATATAGTAATTGCAAAGCCTGATGATTGGAAGTTTTTATTTGAACAAGAAAACATGGTAGCAATATACAATGAAAACGATGAAGATAGTGGAATGCTTATCCTACAAATATCAAATTATCCATATTTACTTGATTTAGATAGCATTGTTTCAATATACAAAAATACAATCACGATACCAACAGCTATAAATTTCAATAAAATAGAAGATATTACCATAAATGGAAGGCAAGGTAAAAAATTATTAATTTCTTCTATGGATGTGATGCAAAATATATACCTTTTACCAGTACAAAATAGATTAGTAGAAGTAACTTATAATTATGGTACAGATGATAAAGATAAAACAATTATAGACAATATGATAAATTCTCTTATAACAAGAGATTCCAGTTTAGCATTTCTTGAAACTTATGAATACGTAAATGAAAATCCAATATTTAGTATAAAGACAACAAACAATTTGCCAATTCAATTATTAAATTCAAAATCAAACCCAATAAAAATATTAAACAAAACCGACAAAGATTTTTTTGTAAATATTAGTATAGAAAAAACTGATGACAATACAAAAAATTTCAATAATGATGAATATTTGACATACGTACAACAAATATTACAGACAGCAAACCAAATGGGATCTTACTTTGATTTTGAGAACAAATTAATTACTTCAAATGCTCATTATAATTTGAATAAAGAGCTAACTGATGTAGTAATGATAGAATACGAAATTAACAAAGTAACTACAAATTCAAAAATAATTCACACATTAGAATATCTTATAAAAACAGAAAATGAATACATCGACATCTCACTTTCATTCTATGGAAATGATGCTTCAAAAATAAACAAAGCAAAAACAGAATTCAATGAAATGTTAAAAACATTCTCTCTTACAAATATTCCAAATGATAGTGAACCAACAAACACAAACACAGAAACAAATAATAACACCGACACTTATAATAATAAAATTTATGATAAGAATCTTAGTAACAGATTAAAAGGTGAATTATTATTACAAGTAGAGGATGGCGGAAGAATATGGTATGTAAATCCAAAAAATGGAAAAAGATATGAAGTCACATTTGCAAATGCCTTGAATTTATTTGAAACACTTGCTCTTGGTATCAACAACAATGATTTGGCTCAAATACCTGTATATACTGATAATTTCACTACAGCTACAGGAAATCGTTTAAAAGGCCAATTATTGCTACAGGTTGAAGATAAGGGACGCATATGGTATGTTGATATGGAAGGTAAAAGACATGAAGTAACTTGGGCAAATTTGATGGATTTATTTACAAGTTTGTCACTTGGAATAACAAATGCCAATCTTGACAAAATAGAAAAAAATTAGTATTATTTAATTATAAGATTATAAATAAAAATAACATTTTGATTACAATTTCTGATTTTATGTAATGTAGTCGTTAGATGTTCTTGACAATATTTTTAAATTGGTTATAATCTATATAATAATAATTCATTTTTATTATTAATATTTTTGTTGAAAAATATTACTTATTTGCTATCCGCTTGGCATTAAATGCGGAGGCGGATATTTTATTTATAGCTAATGAAACAAAACAAACAAACAAACAATACGAGTAAAGATTTTATAGAGTTAGATGGAGTTATATTAGAATCCTTACCTGCAACACAATTCAAAGTAGAGCTTGAAAATGGACATGAAATATTGGCATATTTATCAGGCAAAATGAGAATGTTTAAAATTAGACTTTTGCCTGGGGATAAGGTAAAAATACAAATGACACCATATGACTTGGATCATGGCAGAATAACATACAGATATTAATAGACAATAAAATCAAAAAAATTAAGTAATTTATTATATTATAATAATATGAAGGTTAGACCATCAGTAAAAAAAATATGTAGAGATTGTAAAGTGATTAGAAGAGAAGGTCGCTTGGTTTGTATATGCAAAAATCCAAAGCACAAACAAAGACAAGGTTAAAAATGATGAATGATGAGTTAAGAATTTTGAATGAATTTTAAAATTAATTAATTCAATAATTTATTAGAAATTAGAAATTAATAATTCAAAATTAAAATATTATGGCTAGAATAGCAGGAATAAATTTACCAAATAATAAAAGAACAGAAATTGCTCTTACTTATGTTTATGGAATAGGAAAACAAACATCCAAAAAAATATTAGAAAAGACAAAAGTAAATCCAGATACTAGAGTAAAAGATTTATCAGAGGAAGATATAAATAAGCTAAGAGATGCTGTAGAAAAAGAACACAAAGTAGAAGGTGATTTGAGACGTGAAGTTATGATGAATATAAAAATAATGAAAGATATAAAATCTTACAAAGGCACAAGACATGCAAAACATTTACCTGCAAGAGGACAAAGAACAAAGACAAATTCAAGAACAGTTAGAGGAAATAAAAGAGGAGTTGCTACATCTGGAAAGAAAGGCGCTGCACAAAAAACATAAAAATTATTAAAATTATACTTTAATTATGATTAAAAATAAGACAACAAAAAAAAAGAAAAAAGTTGTAGTAAAAAAAGGACAAGCACATATTAGTGCAAGCTACAACAATACAATAATAACTCTTACCGATCAAAATGGTAATACTTTAGTTTGGGGTTCTGCTGGAGCTATGGGTTTCAAAGGTCCAAAAAAAGCAACTCCGTATGCAGCTGAAGTCATCTGCCGTGAAATAATAGCAAAAGCAAAAACTGTTGGACTTGAAGAAGTAGATGTATTTGTAAAAGGAGTTGGTGCAGGAAGAGAAGGAGCAATAAGAGCACTTCATTCAAATGGATTAAATATTATGTCCATCAAAGATATTACTCCTATCCCACACAATGGTTGCAGACCACCAAAACCAAGAAGAGTTTAATATAAAATAAAATAAATTATTTAATTAAAATAATTCAAATAAATGAGAAAAATCAGTTCAAAATGTAAACTATGTAGAGCAGAAGGCCAAAAACTACTACTCAAAGGGGAAAGATGTATGTCTTCTAAATGTGCCATGATCAAAAAAAATTATAAGCCAGGAGTTCATGGTCCAAAAAAATCAATGACAAAACTCTCAGCATATGGAAAACAGCTTAGAGAAAAGCAAAAAACAAAAAGAACTTACGGAATGTTGGAAAAACCATTTGCAATATTAGTAAAAAAAGCTTTACAAAGCAAAGGAGATGCAGGACGTATTATAACAAATAAATTGGAAAATAGATTTGACAACATAGTATATAGATGCAAATTAGCTAATTCTAGAAATACTGCAAAACAGATAATTAGTCATAATCATTTAAAAATAAATGACAAAAGTGTTAATATATCATCTTATGAATTGAGAATTGGAGATAAAATATCAGTAAAAGAAAATAAATTAAAGGATAAATATTGGGAAAAACTTAAAGAATCTCTAAAAAATGAAAAAGATATGCCAACATGGTTAAATGTAGATACAAAAAATCTTACTGCACAAGTTATTGGCAGTCCAGACTATGAAGAACTTGAAAAATCTATAAATACTTCTCTTATAATTGAGTTTTATTCTAGATAAATTTAATTTTTATAAATTACAAATTTAACAAAACAAAAATGGACAATATAGCTTTACCACAAAAAATAGAATATAAAAAAGTAAAAGAAAATCAAAAAGAAATAATAATAGAACCATTATTTCCTGGTTATGGAATAACCATTGCCAACTCACTTCGTAGAGTTCTTTTATCTTCTTTAGTTGGTTCTGCAATTACAAAAGTAAAAATAAAAGATGTAAGTCATGAATTTTCTACACTACCATATCTAAAAGAAGATATAGTAGAACTTATTTTAAATATAAAAAAAATTAGAGTAAAATCATATTCAGATGAACCTATAAAATTTAGATTAAAAATAACTGGAGAAAATGAAGTAAAAGCTGGTGATATAGAGAAAAATGCACAGTTAGAAGTTGTAAACCCTGATTTAGTAATAGCTCATCTTACAGATAAAAAAGCAGAGTTGGACATTGAATTTACAGCTGAAAAAGGAAGAGGGTATGTAATGGTAGAAGAAAAAAGTGGATATGAAGATTTGGCAGTAAATGAAATAAGCTTAGATTCATTATTTAGTCCCATAGTAAATGTAAGTTTTAGTGTAGAAGCGGTTCGTGTTGGTAAAAAGACTGATTATGAAAAATTAGTCATGAAAGTAGAGACAGATGGATCTATTCAACCAGAAGAAGCAATATTAAGATCTATAAAGATATTAATGAGTCATTTCGCTCTTATTGATCAAAAAGAACCAGAAATTGAAGAACCAATAATTGAAAAAAAGGAAAAAGCAGAAAAGCCTACATCCGCTAAAGTTAAGGTAGACAAGAAAGAAAAAAAAGAAAAAGTTGAAAAAAAAGAAAAAAAAATAGACAAGATAGATAAGAAAGAAAAAAAATCTAAAAAATAAGGATGGCTATCAGTTATCAGCTATCAGCTTAGAAATGCTGACAGCTAAAAGCTAAAAGCTACAAGCTAATATATGAGACATCAAAACAAGAATAAAATTTTAGATAGAAAAATAGGACCTAGAACAGCATTAATAAAAAATCTAGCTGGTCAGGTTGTTTTATTTGAAAAAGTCAAAACAACATCCGCAAAAGCAAAAGTAATAAAATCTTATATAGAAAAGCTAATAACAAAATCATCAAAAAATAATCTTACCACTCAAAGATATTTAAAGACAAAATTAAATTCAAAACAAGCAATAAAAAAATTACTTGAAGTATATGGCCCAAAATTTGAAAATCAAAATGGTGGATATCTAAAAATAATAAAAGCAGAAAAAAGAATAGGTGATGGGGCTGAAATGGTTTATATAACATTTACAAAATAAATAATATGGATATTAAAAGAGAAAAAATTACAATAGATGCAACAGATCAAAGCGTTGGAAGGCTAGCTACAAAAATTGCTATGCTTTTGATGGGTAAAACCAAGGTAGATTATCAACCTAATATAGATTCTGGTGCTGATGTAAATATTGAAAATGCTTCAAAAATAAAATTTACTGGTAATAAAATAGAAAAAAATATTTATCATAGACATACTGGCTATGTTGGTAATTTGAAATCAGAAAGGCTAAGAGATATGTTACCACAAAAAATTGATGTAATACTTAGAAAAGCAGTAAATAATATGTTACCAAAAAATAAGTTAAGAGCAAAAATGATAGCAAGATTAAAAATTAACAAGTAATACCAATATACAAAGGCGGATCAGCCTTGGGCTGAAGTATGAATTAGTATATTAGCATCACATATTAGTATAAAATTATGGAAAATAAAGAAAAAACAACAGACACATATATATATGCAGTAGGCAAAAGAAAAACATCTATAGCTACTGTAAGGATTTATCATGAAAAAGGTGATGTAACTTTAAATGATAAAACTGTAGATGACTATTTCAAAGATAGTGCCATGAGTGAAATTGTTGTAGAATCATTAAACTTATTAAGTCAAACAGGAAAAAATAAAATAACCATAAAAGTAAAAGGTGGTGGAAAAAATAGTCAAGCAGAAGCTATAAGACTTGGTATATCTAGATGTCTTGTAAAAATGGATCCTGAGGCTAGAAAATCTCTAAAAAGTCAAGGATTTTTAACAAGAGATCCAAGAGCAAAAGAAAGAAAGAAACCAGGATTAAAAAGAGCAAGAAAAGCACCACAGTGGGCAAAACGTTAAATATATAATATACACAAAAAACTCTATAAAAATAGAGTTTTTTGTTTGTTGTGTGATATAATAAAAAAATGAATAATTCACCATCAAATAAATTAATAAAAAATACAGGTTATTATACAATAGCCCTTGTTATACAAAAAGTAATCTCATTTACATATTTTTCTTATTTAGCATCAAAAATAGGCTCAATAGGTACTGCAAAATATTTTTTTGCTGTTTCTTTTGTAACTATTTTTTCTGTATTTATAGATCTTGGATTATCAAGTCTTATAAATAGAGAAATAGCAAAAAATAAAGAGTCACATCAAAAATTACTTAGTAATGTATTGGGGGTAAAAATATTAAGCACACTTTTAATAATCATTGCAATATTTATATTTTCCAATATTCTAAATTACAATCAATATTTGAAAAATATGATATATTTATCAATGATTACAATGATCATTGATAGTTTTACTATTACTTTTTTTGCTGTAATAAGAGGAAAACACAACTTAAAATATGAAAGTATTTCTTCTATATTATTTCAATTAATAGTAATAACAACTGGATATTTCATGCTACAAAAGACGCAAGAACCACTTTTATTGCTCATAGTATTATTAGTTGCAAGTATATTTAATTTTATATATTCCTCAATAATTCTTATAAAAAAATATAAAATAAATATTAGCCCTAAATTTGACAAAGAATTCATAAAATTATTACTAGTAACAACTTGTCCATTTGCAATTGCTGGAATTTTTATGAGAATATCTGGAAGTATAGATTCTGTATTTTTGTCAAAATTAGCAACTGAAAAAGCTCTTGGATATTATGGCTTAGCATATAAAATCACTTTTGCATTTCAATTTATTCCATTAGCTTTTTCTGCATCACTATACCCAGCGTTTACACACTTTTTCCATTATGAAAAAGAAAAATTAGAGAATATATTTAATAAAAGTATTATATATCTTTTGATAATAAGTTTTCCTATATCAGTAGGAATAATTTCCCTTACAAATCCAATTATATTAAAAATTTATGGATATGACTTTTATGGTGCAATACTTACATTACAAATTTTAATTTCTAGTATCCCATTTTTATTTGTTACGTTTCCAATGGGAGCACTTTTAAATGCTACAAATTTACAAAAAAAACACACTATAAATATAGGTATAACAATGCTTGTAAGTATAATATTCAACTTTACTCTTATAAAATTATATTCACAAAATGGAGCAGCTATGGCATCAATAATATCAACTCTTACATACCTTATTCTAAATACAATAACCTGCAAAAAAATTATAAATATTCATTACAAGGAAATTATAATAAATATTATAAAAATACTAATAGCTTGTACAATTATGGTATTGTCAATAAAATATCTTGAAAATAAAATTAATTTACTCTTTGTTATAACTATAGGAGCTACAATTTACACATTAACAGCTTATATATTAAAAATATTCACAAAAAAAGATTTATCTTATATAAAAAGTCTCAGAAAAACATAAACAAAACCACAAAAATAACCTATAAATAAACAAGAAAAATGTGTTTATCTATTTTTGCTATTAAATAAAAAATATCGTATAATCAAGTATATGAAGCCTGTTTTAAAAAATAAAATCAGGAAGTTTTTGGTAGTATTACCGATTATATATATATTGGGATTTTTTTGTGTAAATGCAGAAAATCAGGACACAAAAGAAATACTTATAAAACTAAAAAATTCTAATCAAATATATAAAATTAAATTTGATAATAATGAGAGTATTCAGAAGATAAAGTCAGAATATGAAAAAAATGATGATGTAGAAATAGTATCTGAAAATCATAACTATAATATAGCAATATTACCAAATGATGCTATTTTTTCAGAACAAAAATATTTAAAAGATACAAATATAGATCTTGCTTGGACATTTGCTAGAAATACTCAAAATATAACAATAGCTGTTATAGATACTGGAGTAGATTTAAAACATCCTGATCTAAAAAACAATATATGGATCAATAAATACGAAATCCCGAATGACGGAATAGATAATGATCAAAATGGATATGTAGATGATGTTTATGGATGGGATTTTGTAAATAATACATCTGACAATAATGTAAAAATTAGTGTTGGCTATAAAGAATATGCTGTAAATCATGGAACCATTATAGCAGGAATAGTATCTGCCGTTACAAATAATAAAGAGGGTATTGCAGGAGCTTCATGGGGAGCAAAAATAATGTCTCTTAGAGCTATTGATAGTCAAGGACAAGGAAATACTTATAACGTAGCAAGAGCAATTGATTATGCTACAAAAAACGGAGCTGATATTATTAATCTAAGTTTTGTCGGTAAAAACAACGATGAAATATTATCAGATGCAATTAGACGTGCATATAAAGCTGGAGTGGCTGTTATAGCAGCATCTGGCAATGAAAATTCAATAGGTATAGATTTAGATTTAGACCCGAGATATCCAATATGCAATGATTTTAATGACAATACCGTATTTGGCGTAGGATCTATAAATAATGAAAATAAAATATCTTTTTTTTCAAATTACGGAGAAAAATGTATTGATATTATGGCTCCTGGTGAAAACTTTGTAAGCACACAGGTTTATCAACCAACTATAAGAGGATTTACTGAAAAATATATAAAAAATTTGTCTGGTACTTCTGTTTCAACTCCACTCGTAAGTGCTACTGTTGCCCTTATAAAATCAATAGACCCAAGTTTTTCAATTTCTGAAATATATAAAATAATAAAAGATAGTGCAAAAGATATATCTTTTACAAATTTTAGCAAAAGAAATAAAATAGGCGCTGGACTTCTTGATGCCAACAAAGCTGTAATATTGGCACGAAAAATAGCAATGAATAAAATTATATCCATTATTACTATACCTAGTACTGGAACAAATTTTGAAATCAAAAACTTCAATCAAAAAACAGACAAAAACGAAACATACAAAATAGATGATGATAATAAATTCTATACCTACAACATAGCCTCGGGAGATTTAAATGGTGATGGAAAACAAGAATTAATATTATCAAAAACAGATCAGAAAGGAACAAATATATCCATATATGATCAAAAATGGAATCTGATAAATAATTTTACAATAGATTATAAAAATCCCATTAGCATAACAACGGGAGACCTTTATTCAAATAGAAGAGACAAAATAATAATAGGATCTTCATCTGGATATAAGCCAGAAGTGTCAATATATGATATAAGTGGAAATTTATTAAATAAATTTCTTGTTTATGGTGAAAATTTTAGAGGTGGTGTAAATGTTGCATTATGTGATCCAGATGGAGATTTTAATAATGAAATAGTCGTAACTGCAAAAACTGGTGGTGGCCCGCATGTAAGAATATTTAATAAAGATGGAAAATTAAAGGGTCAATTTTTTGCTGGAAAAACTAGTTTTAGAGGTGGTCTCAATATATCTTGTGGAGATTTAGATAAAGATAAAAAAGATGAAATAGTTTTAAGTCCAATGCAAGATGACGAACCAATGATTTCAATATATGATGCAAATGGTGAAATTATAATGAATTTTCTATCTTATGCAAATGACTTAAGAAAAGAAATAAAAACACAAGTAATTGACATAAATGCAGATTATGAAAAAGAAATAATTACTTACATTGGTACTGGAGCAAAATCACATATAAGAATTTTTAATATGAACGGTGATTTAATAAAACAATTTTTTGCATATGAAAATAATAATTTAAAGGGTATAAATTTAACAACATACATTCAAAATGAACATTAACAACCTTAATAAATATAAAAAATTATTATTTCAGATTATAAAATTTGGTATAATTGGATTAATAAATGCTAGTATTGATTTTTCTATATATATTATTCTTACTAGAGGATTTGATATACAAAAAAAATATTATTTAATTGCAAATTTTATATCATTTTTATGTGCAAATATAATAAGTTTTATTTTAAATAAAAAATTCGCATTTGAAGATCAAAGTAAAAACAATAATAATATAAAATATATAAAATTTTTTACAATAACATTAGTATCTTTGATAATTTATCAAATATCATTATTTATTTTTATAAATTATATAGGAATACAAAATAATGATATATATGGTAAAATAGTTGGTGTAATAATAGGTGCTATATGGAACTTTTCTATGTATAAAATATTAATTTTTAAAAATATAAAAGATAATAAATAAATTTATTCAGATCAATCGAACTAAACTCGATTAACTGGACAATAAAAATATGACTAAAAAACAAGTAATATTTGACAAAAAAAACATATTGGTAATAGGAGGTGCTGGATTTATAGGATCAAATTTGATAGAACATTTACTGCAAAATAATAAAGTGATATGCATAGATAGTTTTGTTACTGGAAATTATGAAAATATACATTCCGTACTACAATTTCCTGATTTTGAACTTATAAAACATGATATGAGTGAAAAAATAGATCTTGAAAAAATAGAAGAATTAAAAAAATTTAGGATAGAATTCCAAGGTATACAAGATATAATATATCTTGCATGTCCTACGTCATATAAAGATTCTGACAAATATTCAATAGAAACTATAGATGCAAATTCTATTGCTTTAAAAAATTCATTAGAATTAGCAAAAAAATATGAATCTAGGTTTCTATTTACTTCAACATCTGCAGTATATGGAGACGCTGAAGATGTAGATGGTCTTGTAGATGAATCTTATATTGGAAAAATAAATCATTTAGAATCTCGTGCACCATATAATGAAGGAAAAAAATTTGCCGAAATGATGGTGTATAATTATCATAAAAAGTATAATTTAGATATAAGTATTGTAAGAATTTTTTATACATATGGACCAAAAATGATAACAAATGATGGAAGACTCATTCCTGATTTTATAAATTGTGCATTTGAAAACAAAGATTTAGTAATCTATGGTTCTGAAAACAAAACAAGCACATTTTGTTACATAGAAGATGTAATAGACGCACTACTAAAAGATATGGATACTCCTTTTTTTGAACCACTAAATATTGGAAATCCAGAAGAAATAGAAATAAAAAAAGTAGCAGAAAAAATAATAGAATTAATTGGCTCAAAATCAAAAATCGTGTTTGAGAATGATTTAGATAATATTCAAAGAAGATTAATTCCAGATATTACAAAAGCAAAAGAACTCTTTGGATGGATGCCTATGACAAGACTAGAAGATGGACTTAGAAAAACAATAGATCATATCCAAAGAGAAAGAACTATGCTTACACCTAACAAATTAAACTTATAAATAATATAATAAATCTAGATTATTGACTTTAACTCAACTAGATAAAGAAACATATGACAAAATATTTTTTTACATCAGAATCAGTAACAGAAGGTCACCCAGATAAAATTTGTGACCAAATAAGCGACAAAGTATTAGACACAATATTAGAACAGGATCCACATGGACATTGTTGTTGTGAATCTTTTACAACTACCGGATTGGTACTAGTAGGAGGAGAAATCACTACAAATATATATGTAGATATAAGAAAAATAGTAAGAGATACTTTGAAAGAAATAGGTTACAACAATCCAAATTATGGTATTGATTATCAGAGTTGTTCTGTACTTACAGCTATTGATCCACAATCACCAGACATCGCTCAAGGCGAAGATGAAAATCAAGGTGATCACAAAAGCATGGGTGCAGGAGATCAAGGAATGATGTTTGGTTATGCTTGTAATGAAACCCCAGAACTTATGCCACTTCCAATAACTTTGGCTCATAGACTTACAAAAAAACTTGCGGAAGTAAGAAAAAATGGAACTTTGGCATATCTAAGGCCAGATGGAAAATCTCAGGTTACAGTAGAATATGAGGACGGAAAACCAAAATCTGTAAATACAGTTGTAGTAGCTGCTCAACATAATCCAGATGTAGATTTGACAAAATTAAGAGCTGATATTGTTGAACATGTTATAAAACCAATACTTGGAGAATATTTTGTTGAAGATACAAAAATTTTAATAAATGAAACTGGAAGATTTGTAAGTGGTGGTCCTGCTGCAGATACTGGACTTACTGGAAGAAAAATAATAGTAGATAGCTATGGAGGAATGGGTCGCCACGGTGGTGGATGTTTCTCTGGAAAAAGTCCAAACAAACAAGATAGAAGTGGTGCTTATATGGCTAGATATGTAGCAAAAAATGTAGTAGCTGCTGGACTCGCAGATAGAGTAGAAATAGAAATATCTTATGCAATAGGATATCCAGAACCAGTTTCTATAATGGTAAATACATTTGGAACAAGCAAATTATCTGATGAAGAATTAGAACAAATAGTAAAGAAACATTTTGACTTTACCCCTTCTGGAATTATAAATAATCTAGATCTTCTAAGACCAATATATGCTCAGACAGCAACTTATGGTCATTTTGGAAGAAATGATTTAAATCTTCCTTGGGAAAAATTGGATAAAGTAAATGAATTAAAACAATACATAAAATAAATTCACATTTTTTAATTTTCAATTTGAATTGAATTTCCAATTATCAATAATTCAAATACATTTAGTAAATTATAAATTGAAAATTGTTAATTAATAAGAATATATGAAATCCGTTAGATAATGTATTTAAATAAATAATACAAAATTTAAATGGGTCAAAATAAAGTTATATGACACACAATAACAAAAAAATATCTAACGGATTGAAAATATTAATTACTGGTGGCACGGGCTATATAGGATCTCACACTATTGTAGAATTACAAAATAGTGGTTTTGATGTTGTTATAATTGATAATTTATCAAATTCTAATATCAAAGTACTTGATGGTATAAAAAAAATTACTGGCAAAAAACCAAAATTTGAAAAATTAGATATATTAGATACGAAAAAATTAAAAAATTTTTTTGATAAAAACCAAGACATAGAAGCTATTATACATTTTGCGGCCTACAAATCTGTAGCTGAATCTATAGAACAACCACTAAAATATTATAGAAATAATGTTTTGGGATTAGTAAATATATTAGAAGAAATGAAAAATCACAAAATATCAAATTTTATTTTTTCATCTTCCGCAACTGTATATGGAGAAGCTGATAAATTTCCTGTCACAGAAAATAGTCCTACAAAAAAAGCAACTTGTCCTTATGGAAGTACAAAAATAATGAGTGAGCAAATTTTGGAAGATTTATCAAAAACTGATAAAAATTTTAATATAATTTCACTTAGATATTTCAATCCTATAGGATCTCACGATTCATCACTTATTGGAGAATTGCCAATAGGCACACCTGCAAATTTGATACCATTTATAACTCAAACTGCTATTGGTAAAAGAAAAGAGCTAAAAATTTTTGGAAATGATTACAATACTCCTGATGGATCATGCATAAGAGATTATATTCATATAGTAGATTTAGCACATGCACATATATCAGCGTTGAATAGATTAATTCAAAACAAAAACAAAAATAATTATGAAGTATTTAATATTGGAACAGGACAAGGAACTTCTGTACTTGAAATAATAAAAATATTTGAAAAAGTAAGTGGTACAAAATTAAATTATTCTATAACAGAAAGACGTGATGGAGATATAGCTATTTCATATGCCGATGTAAGTCTTGCAAATAAAGAACTTAATTGGAAAGCAGAAAAGACAATAGATGAGGCATTACTTTCTGCATGGAATTGGGAAAAATATATTAATGAACAAAGATAATCCAAAAATTTTTATTGTAATACCAGCTTGGAATGAAGAAAAAAACATTGCTCCTGTTTTGGATAAATTAATTCAAAAATATAACAATGTTGTAGTAATAGATGACTCATCATCTGACAATACATCAGAAATAATAAAAAAATATCCAGTAGTACTTTTGAAACATATTATAAACAGAGATCAAGGCGCATCACTTCAAACTGGAAATGATTATGCTTTAAAAAATGGAGCTGATATTATAGTTCACTTTGATGCAGATGGACAATTTTTAGTAGAAGAAATAAGTGACTTAATAAATCCAATTATAAATGATGATTATGATATTGTTTTTGGATCAAGATTTTTGGAAAAGAAATCAAAAATACCATTATTAAAAGAAAAAATTCTTTTTCCAATGGCTAGAATAACAAATAAATTAATAATGGGAATAAATACCACAGATCCTCAAAGTGGATTTCGTGCTATGACAGCTGATGCCGCAAGAAAAATAATTATAAAACAAGACAGAAAAGCACATTGCAGCGAAATATTACACAAAGCATTTAAATATAAATTGAAAATAAAAGAAGTTCCAATGACTGTGATATACAATAGATTTGGACAAAATTTTTCAGGAGGAATTGATATAGTAAAAGATTTATTAATAAAAAAAATAATAAAATGATATTTTTAAGAATAATAATAACAATATTTATACTATCAACACTTATAAAATTATTCCAAACCAAAAAGTCTGGAAAAATTTCAACTTTGAATTTCCTATTATGGAGTATATTATGGATAAGTGTTGGAATAGTTTTTTACAAACCAGAATTATCTACGCAATTTGCAAAAACACTTGGTATAGGTCGTGGTGCTGATTTGATGATTTATGCTTCAATAATAGTAATATTTTATTTAATATTCAAAATTCTTGCCAAATTTGAAAGAATAAATGCAGATATTACAAAAATTACAAGAAGTATTGCAATTTCAAAAGCAGAGGACAATAGAAAAGATGAAACCCGTTAGATAATGTATTTAATAAATAATACAAAATCTAAATAGATCAAAATAAAAATTATGTGACACACAATAACAAAAAAATAATTTAAAAATAATCTAAACTAGTATGGAATTTGACAAAAAAGTAGCCGTAATAGTAGTAAACTACAATGGCAAAAAATTTTTAGATGATCTTTTTGAATCATTAAAAATCACAAAGTATCCAGCAGACAAATGGAAACTTGTATTTGTAGACAACAATTCCGCCGATGATTCTCTAGAATACGCAAAAGAAAAATATCCTTTCGCACATTTTATAGAAAACAAAGAAAATTTAGGATTTACTGGTGGAAATAATTGTGGAAGCGATTGGGCTATAGAAAACAATTATGATTATATATTTTTGCTAAATCAAGACACGATAGTTACATCAGACTGGCTAAATATATTAGTAGAGACAATGGAAAATGATTTGACGATTGCATGTCTTCAACCAAAAATATTACTTCACCCAGAAGTAGAAAAAATAAACACAGCTGGAAACAAAATAAATTTTCTTGGTTTTGGATATAGCACATTAAATGGAATAAAAGATGAAGGACAAATAAAATATTTAAGCGATATAAATTACTGCTCAGGAGCTGGTGTTCTTATAAGAGTTGATTTTATAAAAAAAGTTGGACTTTTTGATGATGAAATGTTTTTTGACTTGGAAGATTTGGATCTTGGCTGGAAAGCACAAATGTTGGGATATAGAAATGTAATAAATCCTCGTGCCATAATGTACCACAAATACAAATTTGGTGGCGCAGGAAAAAGAATGTATTTTACAGAAAGAAATAGATTTATAGTATTTTATAAAAATTACAAAACAGCAACTAGAATTTTGCTTTTGCCAATGTCTATAGTAATGGAATTTGGAATTTTGCTTTTTGCACTAAAAAATAAATGGTTGAAATACAAAATACAAAGTTATTTTTATTTTCTAAATCCAAAAAATTGGAAATACCTTAGAAGAGCAAAGAAAAAAATTCAATCACTTAGAACTGTAAAAGATGTCGATATAATGAAAAAGTTTACTCCTGTAATAAATTTTCAAGAAATAGACAATCCACTTCTAAAATATGTTGGAAATCCTATAATGAAACTTTATTATTGGCTTATGATACTAATTATAAAATGGTAGAAAATACAAAAAAAATATCTCACATAGTTTGTGTATTTCCACCTTACAATGGTGGAATAGGTACAGCAGCTCAAAAACAAGCTAAAATTGGCCAAAAATTTGGCTATAATGTCTCTGTATATACCCCAAATTATCAAAAAACAGGCGATATTAGAGACGTAATAGAAAATATAGATATATACAGACTAAACCCAAAATTTACACTAGGAAACGCAGGATATATTAATATTTCAAAATATTTAAAAGATGCTGATATTATTCATCTCCACTATCCATTTTATTTTTCAATGATTCCTGTAATATTGTTTGCCAAAAAACACAAAATAAAAGTTTTGACTTTCTGGCATATGAATCCAAAAGATGTTGGACTAAAAGGATTATTTTTTGTGCTTTATGAAAAATTTGTTACGCCTTGGATATTCAAAAATTCTGACAAAACATTAGTAAGCACAAGTGATTATTTTTTGAATAGTTCTACAAAAAAATTATTTGAAAAAAATAAAAATAAAATACAAGAATTAGCTTTTAGTGTAAACACAGAAAATTTTAAACCGCGAGAAAAAAATTTTGAATTAATTGAAAAATATAATTTGATTGGAAAAAAAGTTTGTATATTTGTTGGTGGACTGGACAGGGCACATTATTTCAAAGGACTTGAAATAATACTTCATGCATTTACAAAATTAAATGATAATTATAGATTGCTTGTTGTAGGCATTGGAGATATGAAAGAATATTATAAAAATCTTACAAAAGAATTAAAAATTGAAGAAAAAATAATATTTCTAGATTCTATACAAAACAACGCACTTCATAAATACTATAATTTGGCTGATTGTCTTATACTTGCTTCTATAAATCAAGGTGAAGCATTTGGAATAGTGCAACTTGAAGCAATGTCTAGTGCAATCCCTGTAATAGCATCTGATTTACCAGGGGTAAGAACAGTTCTAAAAGACAATGAGACTGGATTTACTTTCAAAACTGGCAATGCAAATGATTTATCTGATAAAATAAAAAAACTTTTTGAAACAGAGGATTTGCTTATAAAATTTGGTAACAACGCGAGAGAAAGAGTATTAGAAAATTATAGTGATGAAATAATTTCACAAAAATTGAATTCAATATATGAAAATATGCTTAATAAATAGCTTTTTCTATCCAGATAAAAAAGGTGGCGCTGAGACAGTAGTGTACAATATTGCAAATGAACTGAAAAATAGAAACTACAAAGTAGTTGTAATATGCGCAGGATTAGAAAAAGAAAAAACAACCGAAGAATATTTGGATGGTTTTAAAATATATAGAGTAGGCTTCGATAAATATTTTCCATTTCATAATATTGATAATGAAAATATATTTTCTAGACTCTTATGGAGAATACATCAATTCAATAACAAATTCTCATCAAAAAATATACAAACTATAATAACAAAAGAAAATCCAGATTTAATTCTTACTCATAATGTTTTGGGACTTGGATATAATATCATAAAAGATATAAA
Organism: Patescibacteria group bacterium; assembly: GCA_028692545.1. Taxonomy (NCBI): domain Bacteria; species Patescibacteria group bacterium. Next base: position 26,212 of record JAQUXC010000005.1, read on the forward strand.
TAAATTCAAGAAGAAACACATCACAACGATTCATGACGTACAACTTGTAATTCCATCCGGTGTAATGACGAAAGAAGCAAAAATAAATGATATAAATAAAATTTATATGTTTTTTACAAAAAATATATATAGAAAATGTAAGTACATTATAAGTCCATCTCAAAAATTAGTAGATTTTTATTCAAAATACAAATTTTTCCAAGATGCAAAAATAAATATATTACCAAACCCAATACAATTGCAAAAAATAAGTACACAAGAAAAAAAACATGATGAATTAAAAGTTTTGTATATTGGACAACTTGAAGAGCATAAAGGATTATCTGATCTTATAAAAACATTCAAAAAATTGGACGCAAAAAAATTTCATCTTACAATAGCTGGTCGTGGACAAATGGCAGAAAAAATAAATAATATTGCCTATACTGTAAGTAATATAGATTTTGTAGGAGAATACTACGCTCAAAAAAGAATAAAATTACTAGAAGAAAGTGATATAGTTGCAATTCCATCAAAATGTTTTGAAAATTCACCAATGGTAATGTATGAATCATGGCTTTCTGGTGTTCCTGTAATTGTTTCAGATTTTGGTGGATTACCAGAATTAATAAAAGAATACAAAAATGGCTGGACTTTTGAAATGGGAAATATTGATGATTTGAAATTAAAGTTAGAAGATATATACAAAAACAAGGAAAAATTAGATGAAATATCAAAATATTGTCTAGAATATGTAAAAAAGTTTGATGTTTCTAAATATGTAGATAAAATATTAAATATTTAACCCCCCCCTGCAAAGCGGGACAAGAAAAAAGATGGAAAATATTTTTGAAAAAATAGAAAAAAAAGATAAATTCTTCTCAAAAAAAACAGGAGTACATTTTTTTACATATTTGCTTGTGGGTGGTATTGGAAATTGTATTGAGATAGTAATTCTTCTTATGCTTGTAGAAATATTTAATATTTGGTATCTATATGCATCTATTATTACATTTACATTAGGAACCATACTTTCTTTTGGCATGAGAAAAATTTTTATTTTCAAAAATAAAGGATTTAAAAAAATACACAAACAAATAGCTTCTTATATTTTTATGTTTATTATAGAACTTTGTATAAATTATTTTATAATGACTTTTTTTGTAGAAATATTTAAACTACACTATTTAATGGCTTATATAACATCTATTTTGATAGCTAGCGTAACTGGTATAGCAGGTTTTTTATGGAATAAAAATGTCACTTTTAGATAAAAATACCTACCCCCCCCCTCATATTTTGTGATATAATTAATATTATTAAAATGATTAATATTATTTTAAAAAAATATTAATAATAACATTATGAAAAAAATAAACAAATATATAATACTATCATTTTTTGTATTTCTATTTTTTATAATAAATACAAATACTACAAAAGCAGCAACAAGCACTATAGATAGTATTCAAGATCTATACAATATAAGAAATAATTTATCAGGAAATTATGAATTAGGTGCTAATCTAGATTTTGATGATATAAATAGTTATGATGTAACGACTTCAACAACAGGATATGATACAGTGGCAGAATTCAAAACAGCAATGACTAGCGGAACCGGGTGGTTGCCGATTGGAGATTATGATAATAAATTTATGGGAAATTTAGATGGAAACAGTTATACAATATCCAATCTATTTATAAATAGACCAACAACTGATTCTATAGGATTATTCGGATATACAAATGGAGCAAGTATTACAAATATATTTTTAGAAAATGTTGAAATAACGGGAAGAAATGGTGTTGGTGGATTGATTGGTGTAGCTTACATGATAAGCAGTCTTTATGTAGAAAATTGTGGTGTCCAAGGAAATGTAAACAGTACTCACATGAGTGTGGGGGGACTCATAGGTGTAGCTCAGTTATTAGGTATAAAACAAATATTAAATTCATATGCTATAGTAGATGTAACAGGTAGTGCAACACAAAATATTGGTGGACTTGTAGGAGAAAATTCAGCTACTATATCAAACTCCTATTCTTCTGGTAATGTAAGTGGAACAGGGACCTATATAGGTGGATTGGTTGGCTACAATACTGATTTTGGAAATATTATAAATTCCTATGCAACAGGACGTATAAGTAAAAAAGATGGAGGCTCAGGTGGATTAATTGGACGCAACCAAGGGACAGTCATAAATAGTTATTATAATTCAGAAACAACTGGACAAATTGATACCAGAAAAGGAGATTCCAAGACAACGCTACAAATGACAAGTAGTTCTACATTTATTGGTTGGGACTTTGACACTATTTGGAATATTGAAGAAGGTTCAAGTTATCCATATCTAAGACATCAGAACGATATTTTATTATACAATTATCCTATTATTGTTACTTTGGAAAAAGATATATCGGTCAGTGATTCGGACTATATATTAACATTATCCTGGAATCCAGTAATTACTCCTTCTGATTATACATTTTTAGGATATGATATATATCGTAATGATATAAAAATAGTTGATTATACCTTTGAAACCGAGTATATAGATAATATACTTGAAATAGAAACTGATTATAATTATTATGTAAAAGCAACATTTCAAAAAGACCCAGAGCAACTTATAACAACTTCAAATATTGTTTCATTTAAATTATATGAGGTTTCCTCTGCTGATGATCTAAATAATATAAGAAGTGATTTAAATGGCTATTATATACAAACTACAAATATAAATTTAGCTGTATCTCCATACAACGAAGGAACTGGATGGGTTCCCATAGGAAATAGTAGTACTAAATTTTCTGGAACATTTGATGGAAATAACCACACAATTTCTAATCTTTTTATTAATAGTGCTGATAGTTATGGTGTTGGTTTATTTGGTATTAATTCATATCTTGCTACGCTAAAGAATGTATCTTTAGAAAATATTGATATTACAAATGGTGTTAATTGGGCTTGGGCTATTGGTGGATTGGTGGGGGAAAATAATGGTAGTATAATAAATTCATATACAACTGGTAATTTACATGAAACAGACGAAAGTGGAGAGGGTATTGGTGGATTGGTGGGGGATAATTATTTTTTAATTGATAGATCATATTCAAATGTAAATGTTATTGGTGGTGATTGGGCTATTGGTGGACTTGTAGGAGAGAATCGTGGTATTATTCTAAATTCTTATTCTACTGGAAGTGTTAGTGGGGTTCTAGATTCTGTAGGTGGATTGGTGGGGGCAAATTATGATGGTATTATAGAAAATTCCTATTCTACAGGTTTAGTCACTGGGCTTACAAATGTGGGTGGATTAGTTGGGGATCATGATGATGACTATATCACATCCTCCTACTACAACTCACAAACATCAGGTCAATCAGATGATGATGGAAGAGGTACTCCTAGAACTACATTAGAGATGACATATCCATATGATGATAGTGAAAATGATACTTATGTAGATTGGGATTTTGTTGATACTTGGCATAGCGATATAAATTTAAATGTTAACAATGGTTATCCAGTTAACTATACTTATATAGATTCTGTAGGACCAGTCATAACAATTCTAGGATCAAATCCATTATCAATATACAAAGGAGATAGTTATTATGATGAAGGAGCTACAGCTATAGATGCAGTAGATGGAGATATAACAAATGATATATGTAGATATAAATACAGTAGGATCATATACTGTCACATATGTAGTATCAGATTCTGCTACTAATACAAGTACATCTACAAGAGTAGTAAATGTATTAGCAAGACCGTCATCTGGATCAACAGGTGGAGGTGGTGGATCAACTGTTGTTGTACCACCAACTATACCAACATATTCTACAACTGTTACACCAGCAAATGGTGGAACACTTAATTATACATTTTCTGATAGTTCTGCTATTACTGTTGTAGTACCAGCTAATACTGTAACATCTAATACTACAATTACTGTAAGCGAAGTGTCATTAAGTACTGATAATACACCAGGCAGTGGTACTGGTGCATTTATGATAGGAGGAAGTGTATTTAATATTACAGCAATAGATATTAATAATAGTTCTATTACATCATTTACTAATAATCTAACTATATCAATAACATTATCTAGTCTACCATCTGATACATCTAATCTAGGAGTATATTATTATGATTCAATATCTGATAGTTGGATATTAATAGAAAATGCTGTATTTGATACAACTACAAACAAAGTAACATTTACTGTAAATCATCTAACCATATTTGCAATATTTAATATTGCAGGAATACCATCTACTATTGATACAACAAGTGTTGAAAGTGATATACCACAATCATTCTGGACTACTGGTAAATGGGTAAAGACAGAGGATAGATCTACTGTATATTTTGTAGATAGTAATAATGATAGACATGCATATCCAAATGAAAGTATATGGTATTCATACTTTAATGATGATTTTTCATTTGTAAGTACAATAACCAAAGAAGAACTAGCTACTTATACATTAAAGAATAATGTTCCATATAATACTGGTATACTATTTAAAATACCAACAATAGCAAAAGTATATGTTGTAGGAGTAAATGGACTTATACAATGGATAGAGACAGAAGAAAAAGCAATAGAATTATATGGTACTAATTGGAATAAACTAGTTCATGATTTACCAGATGAATTGTTTGGGGATTATGTATTAGGAGATGATATTGAATAATTGCAAAATAGTATAATATAAAATCTCACCTATGTAATAGTTTAATTAACTAATAGGGTAATTATTAATCGATACAAAAAATAGAGTTTTTTATATGTAAAAAAACTAGTAATTTACAGGCACGTTATACTCAAATATAAAGGCTTTTCCAGAATCTACTTCTACCCAATTGTTGGCCAATTTTTTATGCTCATCAATAAGTTTATCAGTAAACTCCCAATAATCATTCAAAACTACAAATATAGTATTTACTTCAACTTTTTTTGCAGTATTAACGGCTGCCTCTTTTTTATTTTTTTCTTCTTTTGTCATATCAAGAAAATCTGAATAAATATTATCTTTTATTTTTGTAGGAAGTGAATAATAAAATTCATTTTTATAATATTTTCTAAATCCATACTTACTTATAACAGTTGCTCCAAGTGTTTGATCGCCCAATACTACATAATTTCTATTATCAAAATTTTGTTCTATATAATCTACTATTTTTATATGAGTATCAGACATACTGTATCCATGAAAATTCTCATATTTATCCACTCTAGGATAACTAAAATAAAAAGAAATAGATAAAAACAAAGACAAAGATACAAAAACAAATATTCTAAAAATATGCTTATTTTCTACAAAGCTCTTTATGAGAAGAACTATTCCCACCATAAAAAATGGCAATAAAAAATAAAAACTTAAATTAAATATACGCTCAGAGAAATCAGATAAAAATGGAAATTTTATATAAGTTATAACTATAATATAATTTACAATAAGAATAAAAAACATCATTAAATAAGTAAAATAGGTTTTTAATTGCCTATAATATATAACAAAAATTATTCCCAAAATACTTATTATAAGAATAACTAAATTAACATTTCTTCCATACAAATATACAAGATCAAAAAAATTTACAAATCTTGGCCAAAAAATATTTTCAGGAACAAGATTCATAAGTAAATTATTTCCCATCATTTGCTCTAAACTTGAAAAATTTATTTTCTTTATAAAACCATAAATCCAAAAAGCAACTGGCAGTGCAAAACATGATGAAATTGCAATAATCCAAAATGCAAAATTTTTAAATATTGTCTTTATAATCATTCCTTTTTCTTCAAACATGTGATAAATCCAGGTAAGTAATATAAAAAGAATAATTGGCAAACCACTAAGTGGATGAATAAAACAAGTTGCAATTCCTAAAATGAAAAGTGGCCAAACACTAGAAAATCTATTATTTATAAAGGAAATTGCAAAAAATATTATTATCAAAACAAATATATTTGCAAGAGATTGAGGTGTAGTGTATGTAAAATTTGCAAATGGTATAAGAAGAAAGGAAAGTACTGATACAAAAATTATATTATTTTTTATAAAAAGATTTTCCTTTAGGCTCTGATAAATAACAACTGGTAAAAATAATGAAGCTACTACTGGCACCAAAAGCTTATCAAAAAATACAACTGATTGAGCAAAAATTTTACTCAAAATAACTACCAAACTATATTGCCCCAAATAATAAAAAGGTTTTGGTGAAAAAGTACCAACTTGCATCATAAGTTTTTCTGACGCTTGATGAAGATAAGGATCGTACCCAAAACCAAGTTTATATACAAAAATTATCACACAAAAAGAAAGAAAATAGTGCAAAGAAACAAAAAAAATGAAAACATCATTTTTACTAATAAGAAGTAATAATATCAAAATAAATGTTGATAATCCATATATAAAAAATATATTTGGAGACAATACTTGCCAAGGTGAATTTATGCTAAGCTCTATTGCCTTTGAAATAAAATATTTAAACTGTGTATAACACAAAAATAAATATATTGCAGAAAATATCGCTTGCAACAAAACTATAAACGATAATTCTGGAAAAGAAAATTCCAGAATAAATGGTTCTTTTATTAATTTAAATCCCAAAAACAAAGGAGCAAAAATTAATATTATGGATACGGCAATATTTGACAATATAAACAAATAATAAAAAATACTTCCAAAAATCATAAAATAAGCAAATATCATCAAAACACCAAAAAACAATTTTGATATAAACTTATATTTAGAAAAAAAGTAATGCCCGGAAAATATTCCAAAATAAATAATATAAATAAAGCCTACAATTATGGATAAATTCGTATTTTGAAAAACAAAAAAATTAACAAGTAATGTCGATATTATCAAACAAGTAAATATATAATACATTTTCCAAGAAACCTTCAACATAATAATATTTTAACACATTTTTAAACTAAATTATATCATTAACCCTACTTTTACAAAAACCATATCCTTCGCTATAATAAAAGCATGAATAAGAAAAAAATTATCTTTTATTTTTTATATTTTTTAATTTTAGGCATATTTTTCTATTTCTATAATTATCTAAATATTGAGAATGGTTCACAACCACTTATTTTCAATTCTCCAGATGAAACTTCAAATTATTATTTTACAGAACACTTTTCCAAAAATCTAAATTTCAAAGAATATAATAGTTATTTATCAATATCAAACGATATTCACCCAAGAAGCACAAAAGTATCAGGAAATTATATTATGCCAAGCAGTTTTATAGGGCTTCCTATGATATATGGATTTATTTCAAAATTCACAGGGATCTGGACTATTCCGTACATGACTCCTATTTTTGCAATAATAGGAATTATATTCTTTTTTCTTTTGATAAAAGAAATATTTGACAAAAAAACTGCAATAATTTCTTCTTTATTATTACTTGTACTACCTAGTTATTGGTATTTTTCTGTAAAATCAATGATGCATAATATATTGTTTATCGTGCTTTTTATAATTTCTACATATTATTTTTTATTGGCGATAAAATACAAAAAAATTCTATTTTATTTAATATTCCCTATATTTCTGGCATTATCTTTAATGACAAGAACATCTGAAATTGTTTGGATATCTTTTATATACTTAATTATTACTATATTTTCAATAAAAAAAATCGATTGGAAAAAATTTATATTGAGCGGAATTATTTTTTTAATATTTCTAACACCGCTATTTTATTTCAACAAACAAAATCAAGGATCGGTTACGACCCCAGCTTATCTAAATGATTCAACAGATTCAAATAATTTAAGCGCATTACAATTAGTAGAAAAAATAATTTTACCCTTTGGGTTTCATCCAAAAAATATGCAATACACTATTTGGAATTATATTTTCAAATTAGTATGGTTTTATAGTTTATTATTCTTGGTAGGAATTATATATTTTATATGGAAAAGAAATAATATTGATAAAATTAAAAATTTATATTTTTTATTGTGGATACTTTTAAGTGGATTTTTATTTACATATTATGGAAGCTGGCTATTCTATGACAACCCGACTCCTACATCAGTAACAATTGGAAGTTCTTATCTTAGATATTTATTACCATATTTTGTATTTGGAATACCAATTGCGGGATTTTTTATTTCAAAAATAAATTTCAAAAAAACATATATAAATACAATAATTATATCTCTAATTCTTATTTTTATATTTATAAATTCGTATATGATAGTAATGAAAGATAATGAAGAAGGTATAATAAAAATTGGAAATGATTTGAATATTTATAAAAATAGAACAGAAAAAATTATACAAGACACTCCAAAAAATGCAATTATAATTACTAATATGGCTGACAAATACATATTTCCTTATAGAAATGTAATACATTTTGAAAATGAAATTTATTTATACAACAATTTTGATAAATTATTTGAAAACAACATTCCATTATATTACTTTGGTTTTACATTTAAAGATTTATATATTAATTCAAAATTTGAAAATGAAAACATAAAAATTAGTGAACCTATTTTTACAGATGGAGATCATTCTTTATATAAGATTTATCGTGAATAAATTATGAAAAAAATTACAAAAATTAGAATATTTATAAACCTAGTTGGAATATTAGGAATAGTTTTATTATTCTCATGGCTTATAAAAAAAGATTTGATTCTTGATGGGAAATTAATTATAAATTCAGATTTAACAAAAACTACTCCAATGATATCTATAATATATCCCGAACATAGAGTAGAAAAAGGCAACGAATATTATAATATAATAGAAGAACCAGTATATTTCAATCTTCGAAGTCCAATAAAATTTGATGAAGCAAATATAGAGATAGAATTTCAAAATGAAGGAGCTAATATTATACAACTATCAGTAGCAGACAATGGTGAAGGTTGGTCTTATATAGATCATACCCTATACAATAAAACACTAGACGACATAACGTGGCCACAGATAAGTGATAACATAAATACTCTATGGCAAAAAGAAACAAAATTTGATTCAATAAATGGATTTATAAATGAAATACATTCATTAGATGGTGTAGGAGCATATGATTTTAATCTTGGAGAAAATTTTACAATATCAAACTATGAAGCAAAAAAAAATGAGCTTATAATAAATAATTGTATCCGAGGAGAACACAAACTATACACATATATAAAAAATGAAGCCTTGAATTTCACATTTACAATACAAGACATAAATAGAACCGATGGTTCAGATCCTATATCTATAGAAATTTTCAATATAAATAATAAAAAAATATACTCAAAAATAATCTCTGACGATGGAATGATATCAAGTAAAGATCCGGCAAGCGACCCAAGATATATTTCTTTATATATACCAAATTTGGAAGAGGGCGTTTATAGAATAGAATTTCTCACAAACGATGATGTTTTAATAAGACAAATAAAAACAAATCAGCAAAAAATTTCTTTTATAGATAGATTATATTTATGCGACAATCCAGAGTATAGTGATGGACTAGTAGATTTAAAATATCTTCCTACAACGATTTATACAAATGCAAGAACTATATCATTTTATACTGCTCATGATAAAGGTTTGCAAACAGTTACTATAGATGATAAAACTATAAACATAAACAAAAAACACGAGTGGATAAAAACAGAAAGCGGTCCAAAACTTTCCAAAATTTATATACCCAAAAATGATCTAAAAATATCTGGAAGAGGAGTATTTGCTTTAAATAAAGAACAATATTTTAATCCTGAGATTGTAAATTCAAAAGATTATTCTGATTCAGAAAATATGAATTATATTATAGCTCAATACCAAAAACCTGAGATAATAGAAAATAATGAAAATGAAACTTGGTTTAAAGGAATTGTTCACTTTTCTCTTAATGATGCAAAAATAGAAGATGGAAATCTAAAATTTATGGTATCATCTCCAAATCTCAATCTAGAAAAAAATAAAATAAAAATAAGATCTATAAAAGTTGAACTTATAAAAAATAAAAAACAAAATGAAAATGAGGCTTATGAACAATTTTGGAACATTATAAAACAAAAAATTAAAAGTTATATAAATTTATTTAATAAGATTTAACTAATTTTTTATGGAAGGAGACATAAAACAAACAAAAAGTAATGGTAATAAAATATTATTTGATCTTTTCTATTTATCAATAGTGTTGTATATTGCAAGTATAATACTAGAAAATTTAAAACCTGGACTAATATCAAATTATCTTGATATAAATAAAATATTATTTATAATAATACCATTAGGCATAATATGTGTATTAATAAGCAATAAAAAATCTAATAATTAATTATTCCAGTTTAGCTGGGGAGAAAAAAATATGATAAAAGATGTAATAATCAAAGAACTCACAAAATACAGTGACCAAAGAGGTTGGCTCGCTGAAATATTTAGAGAAGATGAATCCAATTTAAAACCAGTTATGAGTTACATTTCTGTAACATTACCAAGTGTCTCTCGTGGCCCTCATGAACATTTAAAACAATCAGATTTTTTCGTATTTGTAGGACCTGGAACATTTAAAGTATATTTATGGGATAATAGAAAAGACAGCCCAACGTATGAAGAAAAGATGGAAATAGAAGTAGGCGAAGATAAACCTGCAACTATTATAGTTCCACCAGGAGTTGTACATGGTTATAAATGTATTTCCGATATTCCAGCATGGTCAGTAAATTTACCAGACAAATTATATAAAGGTACAAATAAGACAGAAGAAGTAGACGAAGTAAGATGGGAACAAATAGAAGACTCACCATTTAAAATAGAATAATACAAAAAAATGATAATAATAATTATAAAAGCAATATATATATTTGTACTAGCAACAGTTCTAGCAGCACTTGAAGTACAAATAGAAGCAGGAAATGGTTGGGCAAAAAATATTCCGACATGGCGCCCAGATCCAAAAAAATGGTACGCAAAAACATACAAAAAAATAATGAGCGGAAAAGAGTTAACTGGATATCATTTATTTATGTTTACTTTTGTAGCTCTTATATTTCATTTACCATTTTTCTTTGGGGTTAATTGGAATATGGCAAAAGAATTAGATATATTATGTATCTTCCTTATATTTGTTGTAATATGGGATTATTTATGGTTTATAATAAATCCACATTTTACAATAAAAAATTTCAAGGGTGATCATATTTTTTGGCATAGCAAATGGTTTTTAGGATTACCAACAGATTATTGGGGTGCAGCTCTAATTTCTCTTGTTCTTGCTTTTATAAATGATAAATTCTTTAATTCAACATATATAAAGGAATGGTTTATATTTTCTATAACAATGCTAATACTTACAATTATTGAAAAATGGTTTATAAAAACATTTAAACCAGGATGGGAATAAACAATTTTAAATTTTGATTGCTGAATTTTAAATAAATTTCATAATTCACTAATTAAATAATTTATTCATCATTCCATTCGGCCCGAGCTCATGGCCGAGGGCAAAATTCTTCATTAAATAATTAAAAATATGGACTGTGTATTCTGCAAAATTATAAAAGGAGAAATTCCATCATTAAAAATTTATGAAGATGATGATTGCTTGGCATTTCTAGATATAAATCCTATAAATGAGGGACATACTCTTGTTGTACCAAAAAAACATTATGATACATTCCTAAACACACCTATAGAAGAAATTGAAAAGTTAATAAATGTAATATACAAAATAGCACCAAAGATAAAAAAATCTCTAAATGCAGATGCTTTTAATATTGGATTAAACAATGGAAAAGAGGCTGGACAAATCATATTCCATACACATTTTCATATAATTCCTAGATTTAATGACGATAATTTGGCTAATTGGGAAAACAAAACTATGAATCAAGAAGAATTAGAAAATATATCAAAAAAAATTCAAAATAATATTTAATTTATGCTTAAATTAAAATCAAAACCAACTTTAAAAGAAATTCAAAAATATGTAGAAAAAATGGAAACTGAACGTGGTTTTGTAAAAGAACATGTTATACAAAAATGTCTTTTATTAGGCGAAGAAGTTGGAGAATTATTCAAAGCAGTTAGAAAACAAATTGGAATAAAAGTTGACAAAAAATCTACGGAATACATGATAGAAAATGAATTAGCAGATGTGCTAATTTATTTATGTGAAATAGCAAATAGATATAATATTGATTTGGAAAAAGCACTAAGAAGAAAAGAAGAAATAAATAAAAAAAGAGTGTGGGAAAAAACAACTAACAAAAAAATAACAATATATTAAAAAATAATTTTAAAAATATGAAAATATTTATAACAGGTGGTGCGGGTTTTATAGGTACGAACTTCATCTATTATATGATGAAAAAATACCCGGATTATAAAATAGTAAATTTTGATAAACTTACTTATGCTGGAAATTTGAATAATTTAAAAAGCATAGAAAATAACCCAAATTATAAATTCATAAAAGGAGATATTGCAGAAGAAAATGATGTAAAAAATGCAATGACTGGTTGTGATACTGTTGTACATTTTGCTGCAGAGAGTCATGTTGATAGATCAATTATGGATCCAGATACTTTTGTAAGAACAAACATACTTGGAACAAATGTACTTCTTCGAATTGCAAAAGAGCTTAGAATTAATAGATTTCACCATGTTTCAACTGACGAAGTATTTGGGGCTTTGAAGCCAAATGATTCTAAATTCAATGAAGATACCATCTATGACCCAAAAAGTCCTTATTCGGCATCAAAAGCGGCCTCAGATCACCTTGTAAGAGCATATTATCACACATTTGCACTTCCTATTACAATATCAAATTGTTCAAATAATTATGGCCCATATCAATTCCCTGAAAAATTTATTCCACTTTTTGCCACAAATTTAATAGAAGGAAAAAAAGTACCTGTGTACGGAGAAGGGTTAAATATTAGAGATTGGATTCATGTTGATGATCACTCTAGTGCTGTAGATTTGATTCTTCACAATGGAAAAATAGGAAGTACATATTGTATAGGAGCTGACTGCGAAAAAACAAATATTGATATTGTACATTTGATTTTGAAACATTTTGGAAAAGATGAAGAAATGATTGAATATGTTCAAGATAGATTGGGTCATGATTTTAGATATGCAATTGATTCTTCAAAAATTCAAAATGAATTGGGGTGGAAACCTCAAATTAGTTTTGAAGATGGATTAAAGCAAACTCTAAAATGGTATGAAGACAACGAGTATTGGTGGAGAGAAATAAAATCAGGTGATTATCAAAAGTATTACGAAAATCAGTATGTAAATAGAAAATAAATAATTTTTAATTTATAATTCAAATTGTCACTAATCATATTTATCATGTCTAATAAAAATATCATTGAGCAGTATTGGAATAAAGTATATAGCAAACATCCTTCAAATCAGTTACCATGGTTTAATATAAAAATTCCAAAAATAATTATTGCAAACATTAATAAATTAGATAAAAATAAAAAATTACTTATTCCCGGATGCGGAACAGGGGAAACAGTAAAGTTTATTAAAAATTTAGGTTTTAATGATATAATTGGTACAGATATCTCAAGTACGGCTATTAAAATTGCTAAAAAACAATTTTCTAATATAGTTTTTTATAAAATTGAAACAGAAAAACTTGATCAAAACAGATTTTTAAACTCAAATATTTTTGATTGGCTAAATCTTCATCAAATTAGCCCAAAGAAATTGAATAAGTATTTATTGACTCTACAAAAAATTTCCAACTTCTTAATAATTACATATATATTTGAACCAGAGTTAGGTAAAGTCAGAAATTCATATATAACTGAGGCTAAAGTTTATAATCATGATCCAGAAAAAATTATAAAAATATTAAAAGGTTTGGCTTTAAAACATAGATTTAATTTTGTTTTTTCTATTAATAAAAAATTTGGAACAAAAAAACATAATGCCGAATGCTTAATATTTGAAAAGTGTATAAAATTTTAAATTTATTTATTTAATAAAAAATAATTAATAATTACAAAAATATGAAAATACTCATAACCGGTGCAAAAGGAATGCTTGGAAAAGACATTTCTGAAATATTATCAAATCACGATCTAATTTTACTAGACAAAGAAGAATTAGATTTGACTGACTTTACAAAAACTGAAGAAGAAATTACAAAATTACATCCAGAATTAATAATAAATTGTGCAGCTTTTACGGATGTAGATAAAGCAGAAGAAAGTCCTGAAATAGCAAATCTTATAAATGGAGAAGTTCCTGGAAATTTGGCAAAAATATGTAAAAAATTATCTATAATACTTTTACAAATTAGCACTGAGTATGTTTTTGATGGAAAAGATATAAATGGATACAGCGAAGATGCAATTACAAGTGCAATAAATGAATATGGGAAGTCGAAAGCACTGGGAGAAAAATTAATACAAGAAAATTGTAAAATGTATTATATTGTAAGAAGTTCATGGCTTTATGGACACAACTTACAAAGAGGTAAAGAAAGAGGAATAAACTTTGTAGATAGAATTATAGAATTGGCGGGTGAAAGAGATGAATTAAATATGGTAAATGACCAATTTAGTAAACCTACTTTTACAAAGGATTTAGCAAATGGAATAAAAACCTTGATTGAAGAAAAATATCCATGCGGAATATATCATATGACAAATGAAGATGCTACAGTTCCTTATGAATTTGCAAATGAAATATTTAAAATTAAAGGAATAAATACAAAAACAAGCCCTATTAGTTATAGTGCATATCCATCAAAAGTTGAAAGACCAATAAATGCAATACTGGTAAATACAAAATTTCCAAAACTCAGAAGTTGGCATGAGGCAATAAAGGAATATTTAAAATAAAACAATTCAAAACACCACGTCCGACGTTAAAAACGTCGGACGTGGTGTTTTATTTTTCCACTTGCAAATTCAAAAAAATGTGTTAAGATACTTAATAATTTAAAAATAATATTAAATATATGAAAGGTGTTATTTTAGCAGGTGGAACTGGATCTAGATTATATCCTTTAACAAAAATAACAAATAAACATTTATTACCAGTTTACAACAAACCAATGATTCTTTATCCTATAGAATCACTTATAAAGGCTGGTATAAAAGATATTATGATAATCTCTGGAAAAGGTCATGCTGGAGACTTTTTAGAGCTACTTGGTTCAGGGCAAAAATATGGAGCTCATTTTTCATATGCAATTCAAGAAGAAGCTGGTGGGATAGCACAAGCATTAGGGCTAGCAGAAAACTTTGTAGATAATGAAAAAGCTGTAGTATATCTTGGAGATAATATCTTACAAGATGATATTACAGAAGCAGTAGAAGAATTTAAAAAAGTCACTCTTGGGGGAAGAATATTTCTAAAACAAGTAGACAATCCAAGTTCATATGGTGTAGCAAAAGTAGAAGATGAAAAAATAGTAGAAATTATAGAAAAACCACAAGAATTTATAAGTGATTTAGCTGTAATTGGTGTATATATGTATGATAATCAAGTTTGGGATATTATAAAGACACTAAAACCTTCTGGAAGAGGTGAGCTTGAAATTACGGATGTAAATAATTTTTATATAAAACAAGGTACTATGAAATACAGTGTTTTAAAGGGTTGGTGGGGTGATTGCGGAGAATCTATTGACAGCTGGCTTGATGCCAATAATATGGTTGCAAATGATAAACCAATAGAAAAAAGCATAATATCAGAAGACCAAAAACAAAAAATTAGAGATATAACTGAAGAAATAATAAATGATACATTAAAAATAGTAAAAAATACAGCAAAAGAAGCTTCTGAAAAACCAAAAAAATCTGGTTACAAAAAAGCATATGAACCAGAAAATTTAACACTTGAAAATATAGTAAAAGATGATGATGAAGGGTACACTGGAGATACTTTTGATATAAATAATTATTATTCAAAATAAATTATTGTATAGTTTCTTTTATAAGTCCTTCTGGGGTAATATGATACAAAATATTACCCTTTTTGTTTGCTAAAAATATATTCGAAGATTTTATAGAGCTTAAATCAAATACATTTTTTTTATCTCTATTATCCATTTCTATAACATATAGTTTATTATCTAGACTATAAAATATGTGATTATTATTTCTATGCCAAAAAGCATCTAAAATTTTTGTACTAAACCTATTTACAATACTTTGTTCATTTGTTTCTAAATCATAATAAGATATTTCATAATCATTTTTTAATAAAAGAATTCTA
Organism: Patescibacteria group bacterium; assembly: GCA_028692545.1. NCBI lineage: Bacteria > Patescibacteria group bacterium. The sequence continues at coordinate 42,439 of JAQUXC010000005.1, forward strand.
TTATACAAATCCCAATCAACACTATTTATACCATAAAAAGTTTTTACAAGATATTTATCCAAATTAGGATCTATTAAATATAAAATTTTCATATCAGTATCAAACAAACAAAAATAATCTCTATGTGGTAACAAAAATTCATAATTGTTTGTATTTTCAAAACTAAATATTTTTTCATTTTGATTTTTATCTATATCAAATACATAAAAATTTGTAATTCCATTCTCTTGTGATGCATAAAATATTTTTGATTTCTCTGGTTTTACAGCTGAAACGTTTTTAATATTCATTAATTTCAAAACTTTTTTATCTATATTAAATGAATATAAATTTAAACTTGAATCGGTAATATACAACAAACTAGAATCAAATTTATCCCAAACACATTCTTTGATATCAAATTTTATATAATCACTCAATCTTAAAATAGGAGAATTTAAAAACGTAAATGAAACAAAATATTCAGCATTTTGATTCAATGAACTATATTTCACAGGTAAAAAGTCTGTAGATTCATTTATTTTTAAAAGTATTTTTTGATTATCAGATGACCAAATATTTTTTTCAATATTTCCTATATTTCTTTCAACGGATATTATCTGATTATCAGAAATACTAAAAAAACTAAGCTCATCATTATCCTTATCATAAAATAAAAGTTTTTCTTTGTCTGGAGATATTGACAATTCTTCAAAACTTCCTGATTTCAAAATTTCTGATTCTGGTTTTTGTAAAAACAAAGATATATCTTCTATAAAAATAGACTCATCTGGTCTTACAAGAAATTGTTTCTCCCATGTTTGATAATCAGCTTTTGAAACTTTTATATCATACAAATCTGGATTTAAATGTGTAATTCTAGCAGGAGTTGAATTGCTGTAATTCTTACTATTTAATGTTATAGTGGCATCTTTTGGATATGATTTTATATACAAAATACTTGTTTTTTCAAATTTATGTTTTGAAAAACTATATTTATATCCCAATGCTAGAGATATTAAAAAAGTAGATACCAACAAAAAAATAAAAACTATTAAAACCAAATAAATTCTTCTGACCCAAATATTTATTTTCATAATTTATATTAAAATATAAGCTATTGTGTATATTATCTTTTTCTAGTAAAATTATCAATAATAATTACTAATATAAATATAATATGTCCAAGTTTATTATTCAAGGCAATACTAAATTATCTGGCGAAATATCAGTAAAAGGAGCAAAAAATAATGCTCTAAAAATTATTCCGGCAATACTTCTTACAAGCGATAAGGTTACAATACACAATGTACCAAATATAATAGATGTAAATTTATCACTCGATATATTAAAAAGTTTGGGTGCTGATATAAAAAAAATAGGCAATTCATCTTTTGAAATAGAAGCAAAAAATATAAATCCAAAAAATTTCAATCTGGATTTGGCAAAAAAAATCAGAGCATCTTTGATGTTTGTAGCTCCACTTCTCCACAGATTCAAAGAAGTGAGTATTCCTCATCCTGGAGGTTGTGTAATAGGAAAAAGACCTATAGATTTTTTTATAGATTTTTTTCAAACTCTTGGGGTAGAAATAGTAGAAGACGGATTAAATTATAAATTTATAAATAATGGACTCAAAGGATCAAAATATATTTTCCCACAAATAAGTCATACTGGGACAGAAAGTTTGATACTCGCAGCAGTTCTTACTCCAGGAACAACAGAAATAGTAAATGCAGCATGTGAACCAGAAGTAGAAGCTTTGGCAGAATTTCTAAATAATATGGGTGCAAAAATTAATGGTGCAGGAACAAACAATATAATTATAACTGGAGTAAAAAAACTTCATGGAACAGAATTTACAATTATCCCAGATAGAATAGAAGCTGGCAGTTTCTTATGTATAGGTGTTGCCACAAAAAGTTTGATAAAAATAAAAAATTGTAATCCAAAACATTTAGAGGTGCCAATAAAATTATTACAAAAAATGGGGGTTGCTATGGAGATTGGAAAAAATTATATAAAAATATTAAAAGTCAATAAATTAAAATCAGAAAATATTACAACTCATGAATATCCAGGACTTCCTACAGATTTACAAAGTTGTTTTACAATACTTCTTACTCAAGCGAATGGTATGAGCCTTGTTCATGAAACAATATATGAAAGTAGATTATTTTTTACAGATTTACTTTCTAGAATGGGTGCCAGTATTGTACTTTGCGATCCACACAGAGCTGTAATAAATGGTCCTTCAAAATTATATGGTAAAAAAGTAGAAAGTCCAGATATAAGGGCGGGGCTTGCAATGCTTATAGCAGGGCTTATTGCGAATGGACAAACAGAAATAGATTATATAGAACAAATAGATAGAGGATATGAAAATATAGATAAGAGATTAAATAAATTAGGAGCAAAAATAAAAAGAATAAACTAATCAAAATAAAAAATATTTTTTGATAAAATAAATTTATGATAGAAGATTTTTATTTATTAAATAAACAAAAAAAAGTTTTAGAAAAAAAGAAAACTATAAATATAATTATTATTATCTCAGTGATAATTATTAGCTTTTTTATTGGTGTTATAACTGGCGCTACAAATATTGAAAAAAACCCAAATGGAAATATAGGCAGATTGTTAAACAAAGATGCTGATAAATCAAATTATCTTTCAAAAGATGTAAATTTCAAACTTTTTTGGGAAGTCTGGGATCTTATAAGAGAAAAATATATAAACCAAGATATTACTGATTCAGAAATGTTCTATGGCGCTGAAGCTGGTCTTGTAGCATCACTAAAAGATCCTTATTCTGTATTTTTACCACCAGATGTATCAAGTGACTTCAATGATGAATTAGAGGGCAAATTTGAAGGCATAGGAGCTGAAATTGGAATTAAAAATGATAAATTAACAGTTGTAGCACCTCTTTCAGATAGTCCAGCAGAAAAGGCAGGGATAAAAGCAGGGGATATTATATTAAAAATAGATGATTTTGACACTACTGGAATTTCACTCAGCAAAGCTGTTTCTATGATAAGAGGGGATAAAGGCACTGAGGTTATATTAAAAGTTCTACACAAAAATAATGAAGAAGAAACTATCAAAATTAACCGAGATCAAATACATTATGAAAGTGTAAAATGGACTACAAGGGAAAATAATATAGGATACATACAAATCACACATTTCAATCAAGATACAGAAAAACTATTTGATAATGCAGTAAATGAAGTATTAAATAAAAATGTAAATTCTATTATATTAGATCTTAGAAATAACCCTGGAGGATATTTATCAACAGCAATAAAAATTTCAAGTTATTGGATAGAGGATGGAGTAATAGTAAAAGAACAATCACAAAACAAAGAAAAGATGCAAAACTATTCTGCAAGTGGGCAAGCAAAACTTAAAAACAAAAAAACTATAGTTTTGGTAAATGGAGGATCTGCATCTGCTTCTGAAATAGTCGCAGGAGCATTACAAGATTACGAAATAGCTCAAATTGTAGGAGAAAAAACATTCGGAAAAGGAAGTGTCCAAGATCTTACACAATTAAGTGATGGATCTTCTGTAAAACTTACAATAGCAAAATGGCTCACACCAAAAGATAGATCTATAAATGAAGAAGGAATTGAACCTGATATAACAATAGAATTGACTGCGGAAGACTATAATGCGGATAGAGACCCACAAATGGACAAAGCAATAGAATTATTGAAATAGCGATCAGCTTTTAGCTGTTAGCTATTAGGATAAATACAGATAAATAATAAATCTGCTGAAAGCTTAATGCTGACAGCTAATAGCTAAATATATGAAAGTAATATTTATAAAAGACCTAGATTCAAAAAATAAAAAAAATGACATAAAAGATGTATCAAGCGGTTATGCTATAAACTTTTTATTTCCTAAAAAATTTGCTATACCAGTTACACGAGAAAAATTAGAAGAAGTAAAATCAAAAAATATAAAAAATCAAAAAGAAAAAGATAAAGAAAAAGAAATTATAGAAAAACTCTCAAAAAAAATTCAATCTCTAAATATAATAATTGAAGAAAAGGCAAATGATGAAGGACACTTGTTTGGTAGTGTAGATAGCAATGAAATAAGTAAAATACTAAAAGAAAAACATAAGTTAGATATAGATAAAAATAAAATAGATTTACCTCACCATATAAAAAATATTGGTGAACACAAAATACCAATCAAATTATCAAATAATGAAACACCTTTTTTAAAAGTAACAATAAAAAATAAATCGAGCTGATCGAGTTTAACCCGACTAAGCTCAAAAACTTTAAAAAACATCCTATGGAAAATACAAAAAAGATAACAAACAAAACAAAATCAATTAATGCAAAATATATATTTGTATCCGGTGGTGTACTTTCAGGTCTTGGAAAAGGAGTAACTGCAGCATCAATAGGTTTACTTTTGAAAAGTAGAGGATATTCTGTAGGTGTTTTGAAATGTGAAAATTATATAAATTTGGATTCTGGAACAATAAATCCAATAGAGCATGGAGATCCATTTTTGTGTGAAGATGGACTTGAGGCAGATATGGACCTTGGAACTTATGAAAGATTTCTAAATGAAGAAATGGGTCAAAAAAACTTTACAACAATGGGTCAAATTTATAATACTGTAATTCAACGTGAAAGATCATTTGGCTACAATGGTGAAGATGTAGAGGCAATTCCACATGTATCAAATGAAATAATAGGACGCATAAAAGAAGTTGCAAAGGGAAAAGAAATTGTAGTAATAGAACTTGGTGGAACTGCTGGAGAATATCAAAATATGTTGTATTATGAGGCTTGTAGAATAATGAAAACAGAAAATCCAAGAGATGTAATAAATATTCATGTCACCTATGTTCCTATTCCAAATCATCTTGGCGAACCAAAAACAATGCCTACTCAAATGTCCGTAAGAACTCTCATGTCTATGGGAATACTTCCTGATTTTCTTGTACTTCGTGGAAATATGACAATAGATAAAAGAAGAAGATATCTATTAGGATTAAAATGCGGAATAGCTGGTGATAATGTTATTATGGCACCTGATTTGGATAATATTTATGAGCTCCCACTTTTATTTGAAAAACAAAAATTTGACTTCAAAATACTCAAAAAATTAAATTTAAATCTAAAAACCTTGAATATAAGTAAATGGAAACAATTAAATAAATTAATAAGGATAGATCACAAAAAAGAAATAATTATATATGTAATAGGAAAATATATTTCAACAGGAGATTTTGAACTACTTGATTCATACGCATCTCTTATAGAGGCAATTCATCATGCATCATGGCACAACAGCTTGAATGTAAAGATAAAATTTATAAATAGTGAAGAAATAGAAAAACATGGAATAAAACTTATAAAAAATGATGCCTCAGGAATAATAGTGCCAATAGGTTGGGGATCACGAGGCACAGAAGGAAAAATAAAAACCATACAATATGCAAGAGAAAACAAAATACCATATTTAGGACTTTGTTTTGGAATGCAATTAGCTTGTATAGAATATGCAAAAAATGTAATAAATATGAGTGATGCCTCATCAAGTGAAATAAATCCAAAATCAAAAAATCATATTATTCATGACATTCCAATGGAAGAAAAATATCAAACTATAAAAGGTAAAGGAACATCTATGAGACTTGGTGGATTTGATTGTATAATAAAAAAAAATACTCTTGCCTATCAATGCTACATAAAACACAATGAGGGTAAAAAGATGAAAGATAATAATTTGAAAATATCTGAAAGACACAGACATAGATATGAATTCAATAATAAGTATAGGGAAATATTAGAAAAAGCTGGAATGATATTCTCAGGCACTTCTCCAGATAATTTCTTTGTAGAAATAATAGAGCTTCCAAAGAAAAAACATCCATTCTTTATAGCTACTCAAGGACATCCAGAATATAAATCAAGACCACTTTCTCCACATCCTTTATTTATGGAATTTATGAAAGCTTCTTCTGAATACAAAAACAAATAAAAATATATTACAATAAAAATCTCCAGGCCATTTGGCCTGGAGATTTTTTATAAAATTAATACTTTGTTATTAATCTACAATCCACAAACTTCTGTCATAGAGGGACAATCAATAGCATTTATCATACAATCAACTTTTTCACTATCCCAATTTTTACATTCTTTTAAACAAGACTCATGTCCTTCAGTAAAAAATGCTTCATTTGCATTTGGAACTAAGGTCAAACAATTTTTTACATACTTATCGCAAGCAGCTCCACAATCATTAGAAGCTTTATTTTCTATAATTTTTACTGTACTTGTAGAAAATTCATCTTGTTTTTCAACATATTTTTTGGAAGAACACGCACTCAAAGTAAAAACCATAAACAACAACACAATTGAAAGAATAACTTTTTTCATAAATTTTTTAATCCTATTTTAATTAATATTTTAAAATCTAATTTAAAAAATTATTTAATTTTTCCAAAATCTGATCACTATAAGAACTATCAAGAAGATCTGATTCTTTTATTCCTAATATTTCTAAATATTTATTACATTGCTCAAGTAAATTTTCTCCAACAATACCATCATCACCATCAATTGCCTCTATCTCTACAAAAGTTCCAAGTCCACTCACAGTATCCAAATGAAATTTCACATTATCTATAAAATATATTTCTCTTTGTTTATCGACTACTACCAATACTCCTAATGATTTCTCTAATACTTTTTTAAGTCCTGAATCTTTTTGAAATTCACAAAAAGTTACATTTGATTGTTTTGGACCACTTTTATCTTCACGTTCATAAAATATCAAATGATTTTCAATATTTCCTTCTCTAAGCTTCAATCTGCCTTTTGAAACTTTGAAATATGTATCTATTTGGTGATCTGTACCAATAAATTTTGCATCATATGATTTAAGAATATCTCTTATTTTATCTTGATTTATACACTTTGCTTTGATTTCTATATTTGTATGTTTCATATATTTAAAACTCTTTATTTTTTTACAAAAAGTTAAAACTCATTACAATTTTTTCAAAAATTTCTGTAATTTTTACTTTATCAAATTCTATAATTCCTTGATCAGGAGAATAATTTCCTATATTTGTTGAGTGAATTGTGTATTCAATTGCATAGCACTCATCATTATAAATTGTTCTATAAGTTGTAGTCTCATAAAAATTTCCAGCTCCTGCGTCAGCGAAACTGATTTTTGTAAATTCATGATTATTTATTGTAGCTTTTGTTGTACTTGTAGAATTTCCCAAATTATATATTAAACAATTTTTAACTGCATCAGTGTCAGCACTTACGCCAACTGTAAATTTTGCTTCAGAAAAATTTGTACTTTGTATAAATTCTCTAGGAATGACAATTTGCGCAAGTACAAGTCCCAAATTTGTAGATTGCTGTGCCCAATTTTGACTATATCCAATTTCTCCACCTGACAATACAAATTCACTGGGAAATGAAAATGAAAATATTTCAGAATTATCAATAAATATACTTGTACTGGTTGAAATTTTATCAAATTTAATATTTCCAGATACACAATTTGTATAAGTTTTAATATTATTTTCTGTAAGATATGCATTATCACCTTTACTGAAAAATACTATTGATCCGAGTTCATAACGAACACCAGATGCAGAAATTGTTTGAAATAATGTAATTATATTTCCATCTTTTAAAGTTAAATCTACTGTATTTGTAGTGTTTTCAGTTATATTATAATCTGCTTTTAAAAGTCCTTCTTGACAGTAATAATTCACTTCTTTAATTATTTTTATATGAGAAGGACTTATTACAGAATTTTGATTTGATTTTGTAAAAATATAAATTCCCAAAGCAACAAATACCAAAACTAATACAATTACAATTATACGTAATAATTTTTTATTTAACCTATTAGATATATTTTTTCTCATATATTTATTTTTAAAATACTGTTAATTAATTGAAATTACTAATTAGATAATTATATTTATATAATGGGTTTCATAGATTTACTCATTATTTAATATATATTTTTTATTATACCCTCAAAACAAAAATTATTGATTTATAATATTTTTTAATTGATCTAGATTATTTATCAAAAAATCTGGTTTTAGAGATTCAAGTCTCTCTTTGGTGGAAAACCCCCAAGTCACAGCACCAGTTTTTACCCCTACAATTTTTCCTTCCTGTATTTCATGATTTGAATCTCCGATAAAAATTGTTTCTTCTATTTTGAAATTATTTCTCTTTATCAAATCCTTAAGTCCTTCTGATTTGTCATGAGCATCAGCTATCATATCAACAAATTCATTTTCCAATCCAAAACTTTTCATTTCGGATAAAAGTATTTCTGGTAAATCAGAACTGAGAATGGCCATTTGCAATCCTTGTGTTTTAAAATCTTTTATAACTTCATCAATTTTTGGATATAATTTTGCTTTTAGATATTTCAAAAAATATTTTTTGTAAGAATTTCGTACTTCTTCCACTGTTATATTTGGTAAATATATATTATAAAAACGTATATATGGTTGTTCCCAAGTATTTTTGAATTCTTCTATAGATATTTCTCGTGCGCCAAATTCTTTTAATATTTCATTTGTTACCAAAAGATTATTCTCAGCAGAGTCATTTATTACCCCAGACCAATCAAAAATTATATTTTTTATCATAAATTTAATTTATTTGCGCCAAAAGTACTATATAATTCTTTCCATATACTTTTGCACATTTTGGACAGGTTGTATAGTAAAAATATATATTTTTTATTTCTTTGTTTTTATTTTTTACATATTCTTCCATTTCCTTTATCCATTTTGGAACATTTTGATATGATCCTTCAAAAACTTTTGTCAAAAATATACCCGTTAGTTTTGTCATTTGTGCACCTGGTACATCTTTTGTAACATCAATGTAAAGATCAGCACCCCAAAGCGATTTTTCATCAGTTATCATAATTTGATTATGCATTTTAGCATCAGCTTTTTCAATTAAATGCATATTTTTTACAATTTTATTTCCCATACCAAGAGGAATATGAAAAAAACTGACAACATGATCTTTGACAAAAATTTTATCATTCCAGATTATTTCTTTTTCTTGCCATAGTTCTAGACTAAATGGTTCACAACAACCAGTAGATTTTACTATTTGTTCATTCATATTTTTACTTGCCCTACCGTTTATTAATAATGTTTTTATTATACATCAAATAAGAAACAGACACCAAACACAACATTATTTAACTTTTGATATAGACATTTTCATCTAAATATGATAACATTTTTTATTATTGGGTCGTAGCCCTACCTTTGCTATTTCTTTAGCTAAAGCTTCGAGAGTTAAAAGGCTACGGTAGGTAGGCAAAAGTGGTTTCATATCTCATCCAAAGTACATTTAAATTTTATTGAACATTGGGTCGTAGCCAAGTGGTAAGGCAACGGGTTTTGATCCCGTCATTCGTAGGTTCGAACCCTACCGACCCAGCCACCCTTCGACAAACTCAGGGTGTCAAAATATCTATTTATTAAATTAATACATTTTTTATAAATATGTCTTATTGGATGTCCTAAGTTTATATAAGGATATTCAATTCGTTCCGCAATATGGGACTCACTCATGATTTCCATTTAAAAATACAAAAATTAATATCAAACACGGAGAGATGCCAGAGTGGTCGAATGGGGTAGTCTTGAAAACTACTGAGCCTTAACGGGTTCCGGGGGTTCGAATCCCTCTCTCTCCGCCAACACAATTTAGTATCGGTGTCAACCCTTTTACCTATGAGAGAAGGGCGACCTTAGTGGTTCGAATCCGTTCTGGCTCGCCATGACAAATCCATATACATATGGATTTTTGTTTTTTTAAAATCAAAAGAGTATTTTTTTATATTTTATGATAAAATATATTAATGTTAATAATAGGTCACAGAGGCGCAATGGGTCATGAACCAGAAAACACACTGGTTTCTTTTGAAAAAGCTATAAAATTTGGCTTAAAAATGATTGAATTTGACGTTTATAAGTGTAAAAGTGAGGATATAGTAATAATACACGACGACACACTAAATAGGACTACAAATGGAAGTGGTTATATCTGGAATAAGACATTAAAAGAATTAAAAGGTTTAAAAATAAAAAATAATATAAAGAGCTCAACTAGTACATCCCGTTCAATTGGACAAGAAATTCCTACACTTATAGAAGCTCTTAATTTAATAGACAGAAAATGCAAAGTAAATATAGAATTAAAAGGTAAAAACACTGCAAAACCAGTATTTGAAATTATAAAAAGACAGATAGAAGAAGAAAAATGGAAATATAGTGATTTTCTAATATCTTCATTTAGTAAAAAAGAAATAATAGAATTTCAAAAATTTACAAAAAAAATAAAAACAGCAATCTGTATTAAAAAAACATCACTTGAAATTATAGAATTTGCAAAAAAAGAAAAACTTTATTCAATTCACCCAGGACTAAAATGTGTAAATGAAAAATTTGTAAATCTAGCACATAAAAATAATTTCAAAATATATGTTTGGACTGTAAATGAAAAAGATGATTTTGAAAAAATGAAAAAAATAAAAGTTGATGGAATATTTACAAATTATCCAGACAAATTTTTAAAAAACATTAAATCAAAATAATATGCAAATAAAAGGCAATAAAATAAATCTCCGACCAATGAAAATTTCTGATGTAGATTCTATTGTAGAAAATATAAATGATAAATTAATAGCACGATACACACAAAGATTACCTTATCCATATTTTAAAAAAGATGCTATTGATTTTATTAAAAAACAAAAAATAGGAAAAGATACAAAATTAAATCTTGGAATACAGGACAAAAAATCAGGAAAAATAATTGGTGGGATAGGACTTGATGAAATAAATCAAAAAAACAAAAGCGCTGTTTTGGGATATTGGCTTGGAAAGAAATATTGGGGAAATAAAATAATGACAGAAGCTACAAAACTAATCATAAATTATGCTTTCAAAAATCTAAAACTTCAAAGAATACAAGCTACTGTAATGCATCCAAATATTGTATCTATGAAAGTTTTGGAAAAAAATGGCTTTAAATGTGAAGGAATACTTAGAAAAAAAATATTAAAAAATAATAAGTGGATGGATATTCATGTTTTTGGATTATTAAAAAATGAATTTAGAAAATAAAATATGTCAGATAATGATAAGAAAAAAATATTAATAACAACATCAACTTTTCCAAAATGGGAAATGGATACAACACCACCATTCGTCTATGAATTATCCAAAAGACTAGTAGATGATTTTCAAATATTTATTTTAGCTCCGTACTCAACTGGCTCAAAAAAATACGAAAAAATTGATGGAATGGATATATATAGGTATAAATACTGGTTTAACTCAAAAAATAATCTATCAGATGGAGCAATACTCCCAAATTTAAAAAAAAATAAATTATTTTATTTACAAATACCATTCTTTTTATTATTTCAATTTTTAGCCATAAAAAAGATAGTAAAAAAAGAAAAAATAAACACCATTCATGCACATTGGATAATTCCACAAGGATTTGTTGCCGTTTTGTATAAAAAAATTATAAATAAAAATATCAAAATACTATGCACAAGTCATGGTGCGGATATTTTTGGTTTACAAAAATTTAATTTTTTAAAAAAATGGATATTAAATAATTGCACAAGACTAACAGTTGTAAGTAATGCTATAAAAAATGAAGCTTTAAAAATTGGAAGTAAAATAAATACTGAAGTTTTACCTATGGGGGTTGATCTTGATATATTTAATCCCAAAAACTATTCAGAAGAAATAAAAAGTAAATATAATATCAATGGTTCATTTTTATTATTTGTAGGTAGATTAAGCGAAAAAAAAGGAATAAAATATTTAATTGAAGCAATGCCAAGAATAATAGAAAAATTTCCTACAACAAAATTATTAATAATTGGAAACGGAGAAGAAAAAAACAAATTAGAAAAATTATCAAAAACATTAAATTTAGAAAATAATATTATTTTTACTGGAGCGATTCATAATTTAGAATTACCAAAATATTATGCAACAGCTGATATATTTATAGGTCCATCAATCATTACTAAAAATGGAGATAGAGAAGGATTACCAGTAACATACATGGAAGCTATGGCTTCTGGATCTGTATTAATAGGAACAAATTTAGATGGAAATTATGATATACTTGATCATGAAAAAACTGGAATAATGATAAAACAACATAATTCTGTAGAGATAAGTAAATATGTTATAGAATTACTAGATAATAAAGACTACAGAGAAAAATTAATTAAAAATTCAATACTTAAAATTGAAAATAATTATAATTGGAAAATTATTTCTAAAAAATATAAAGAATTATTAAAATGAAAGAAGAAAAAGAAATTTATAATGAATTGCATAAAATTTGGGACTCAGGTCACAACTCTGGATCACCAACTTATTTAGTTAGAAAACAATTATTAGACAAACAAATCAAAAAAATATTAAACAATAAAGTTAGTGTCAAAATTTTAGACTTAGGATGTGGAACTGGAGATTATATAAAAACTTTTGAGAAATATAATATAGATTATACCGGATTAGATCTGTCTGATTATGCTATAGAAAAATTGAAACAAAAATATAAATCTTACAAATTTATATGCGATGATTTATTAAAAATTGAAGGTAATTCTAAATATGATTTAATATTTATGAGTGAAGTTTTAGAACACATTGAAAATGAAAATTTATTTTTAGAAAAAATATACACATTATTAAATAATAATGGAATTCTTATATTAAGCGTTCCTTATGATCCTAAATTATGGAATTATTCTGATGAACAAGCGCAACACAAAAGAAGATATACTAAAAAATATTTAAATGATAAATTAAAAGAAAACAAATTTAAACCCATAAATCTAATTTGTTATGGATTTCCATTTCTAAGAATATATTGGTTTCTTACTAAAAATTATAGAAAAAATATACAGACTAGAAAATACAATAAACATTCATTATTAATAAAAATTATCGGAAAAATATTTCTATTAGATAAACTTTTTATTAAAACAAATTATGGAATTGGTCTTATATCTATTTCTAAAAAAAATTAATTTTAATTATATGAAAAAACAAACAATAGCAATACTCTTCGGTGGAAAATCCGCAGAGCACGAAATATCACTCATTTCTGCAAAAAATATTATAAATTCAATAGACAAGGCAAGATATAATACAATTCTTATAGGAATTGATAAAAATGGCGAATGGTTTTTGTGCGACAAAAACAATTATCTTATAAATCCAAATGATCCAAAAAAAGTAAAACTTATAAAATCAGAAGTACCGCTTGCTATAATAGTTGGGAAATATGATAACCAAATAATAAGATTAAAGGATAAAAAATCTATTGGAAAAATTGATGCAGTATTTCCAGTATTACACGGAACATTTGGTGAAGATGGAACAGTTCAAGGAATGCTAAAATTATTAAATCTTCCATTTGTAGGAGTTGATATGACAGGCTCTGCAATTTGTATGGATAAAGATATCACAAAAAGATTATTAACTGAAGCAAAAATTCCAAATTCAAAGTTTATTGTTTTTAAAAATTATGAAAAATCAAAAATAAAGTTTAGTGATATAAAAAAACAATTAGGCATGCCTTTGTTTGTAAAACCAGCAAATGCAGGATCTTCTGTTGGAATAAGTAAAGTTAAAAACGAAATAGACTTCAAAAATGGAATAAATGAAGCATTTAAATATGACAACAAAATATTAATTGAAGAATTTATCAGTGGCAGAGAAATAGAATGCGCAGTACTTGGAAATGACAAACCACGTGCATCTTTGATTGGAGAAATTATTTCTGTAGATGAATTTTATTCTTACAAGGCGAAGTATATTGATGAGAAAGGAGCTATTTTAAAAGCTCCTACAAAATTAAACAAAACAACTCTAAAAAAAGTTCAAAGCTTAGCAATACAAACTTATAAAACACTAGTTTGTGAAGGAATGAGTAGAGTTGATATGTTTCTTACGAAAAATGGAAAAATTGTAATAAATGAAGTAAATACAATTCCTGGATTTACAAAAATATCAATGTATCCAAAACTATGGGAACAAACTGGAATTCCACAAAAAAAACTCATAGACAATCTAATACAACTAGCGATTGAAAGATTTGAAAATAGTAAAAAGATAAAAACTACTTTTGATTAATTAATATGCTATAATAAAGCTATAAATTATAATTAAAAACACTATGGAAAAAGTAATAACAAAAAATAAAAATATAACAAACAATATAAGTGGAGCAATATCTGAAACTTTTATATTTATTGGATTATCTCTTATAGCATTTTTTACACCAATAATATTGCGACATCCTCAAATGTTAATTGGGATTATAGTAAATATGATGCTTATAAAAGGAGCTTTGACTTTGAAGCAAAACAAATTAATAGCTCTTAGCATATTTCCATCACTTGGAGTACTAGCATCAGGAATATTATTCGGAAATCTTACAAATTTTATAATTTATCTTATTCCATTTATTTGGATATCAAATTATATTCTTACTTATATTATTAAAAAATTTGCAGACAAAAATTATTTTAGAGCAATTGTATTATCAACATTTTTAAAAACAACATTTTTGTTTTCTATAACATTTTTGCTTTTTAGTTTAAATATACTACCAAAAATATTTTTGGTAAGTATGGGTTATATGCAATTTGTTACAGCAATGATAGCGGGAATAATAATATTTTTTGAATTAAAAACAGAAAAATGGCTAAAAAAGAAAAATTAATAATAAATAGTTTTCACGAAATTCAAGACAAAAATGGTTTTATATCTGAACAAGATATAAAAAATGTTGCAACTGAATTTCACAAATCTGATGCTGAAATATACGAAGCAATTTCTTCTTATGCAAATTTTAATTTATTCAAATCAAAAAAAAGAATAGTAAAAATTTGTGATAGCCCAAGTTGTCATATAAAAAATGGCGAAAAATTAATAAAAAAAGCATCTGAAATATTAAATGTGAAAGTTGGAAATGAACATGGTAAAGTAATAATAGAAGCATGTCAATGTCTTAGTTTATGCGACAAAGGACCTATTATGATGATAGATAATAAAATTTATACAAAAGTTAGTGAGGAAAAATTAGAGCAAATATTTAAAAAAGAAGGATTAGTATAGAAAAGCAAAAAATTATAAATAAGTAGTCATTTCGAGCGGAGGAACGAAGTCGAAAAATCTCGTAGTTCTGAAAATTTAACTTCAAGACCTCTCCATTTTGTGAGACTCCAGTCGAGGTGACTTCATAATTACAAAAGATTTTTAATTAAAAACATGCAAATACTAAGAAAAATAAATTTTAAAAATTTAGAAAAGGCAAAAAAATTGTCTCCACTAAAATTAATACAAAAAATAAAAAAATCAGGACTTATGGGTAGAGGTGGAGCAAATTTTTCTATTGGAAAAAAATTTCAAATGACAAATCCTGCAAAATATTTGATCTGTAATGCAGATGAAAGTGAACCAGGAAGATTCAAAGACAGATTTATATTAGAAAATAATCCAGAATTAGTAATAGAAGGAATTTATATCGCAATGTATGCGCTCAGCGCAAAAAAATGTTTTATATATTTAAGAGAAGAATATAAGGAATTTAAGGATAAACTTCAAAAAATTATAAACGAAAGAAACGAATTTGATATAGATATCGTAATTGGAGCTGGATCATATATTTGTGGTGAAGAAACTGCAATTTTAAACAGTATTGAAGGAAAAAGAACTGAGTCACGCCAAAAACCACCATACCCATCACAATTTGGTTTATATGGCAAAAAAACTTGTGTAAATAATATAGAAACTCTTACAAGACTTCCCCTTATATTTGAGCATGACTTTGATAAAGATTTATTGCTTTTTTCACTATCAGGAGATATTGCAAAACCAGGTGTCTATGAAGAAAAACAAGGAATCACAATAGGAAGTATTGCAAAAAAATATAAAGCAACAAATACAAAGGCAATATTTTTTTGTGCATCAGGAGGGGTTATTCCATTTAATAAAAATCAAATTTTATCATATGAAGAAATAGAAAAAACAGGTGCCTATTTTGAAACAGGAATTATATTTTTGAATAAATCAAGAAGTATACCAGACATATCAAGATCAATAATTCAATTTTTTAATGATGAAAATTGTGGAAAATGCCTTCCTTGTAGAGAAGGAAACTTTAGATTATTACAATTATTTCAAGTAATACTAAAACGTAAATGGAGAAAAGAAGAGTTTGAAATGATAAAAGATTTAGTTGATTTTATACCAAATGGATCCCAATGTGCTCTTGGTAAAAGCTCTACAATACATTTAAAAACTGCTATTAAATATTTTGAAAATGAATTTCAAGAATTAACAAATTAAATACTTAGTTATAAAGCACCATTCCTACGGGCAAGTTATAAAGAAAACATAAACAATAAAACTTTATAACAATAAAACTTTATAACTTTATAACTCCTATGCAAATAACAATAGACGGAAAAAAAATAAATGTAAAAAATGGAATAACTATTCTAGAAGCAGCAGAAAAAGCAGGAATAAAAATTCCAACACTTTGTTATCATCCCGATTTGAAACCAGAGGGAAGATGTGGAATTTGTATAGTTGAAGCAAATGGAAAAATAATGACAAGTTGCAATAACAAAGTTTCTAATGGAATGATTATACAAACAAATACAGAAAATATAAAAAAACAAAGAAAAATAAATGCTCAACTTATTGGTTGTAATTTCGAAAAAGAAGAAGAATTTAGAAAATGGCTCGCACTTGAAGAACTCCCAGATATAGATGAATTAAAATTCAAATCAAAACCATCAGAATTAATTGATGAATCCTGTCATGATATAGTCATGGATTTTACAAAATGTATAATGTGCGGAAGATGCGTACAAAAATGTCGCGACTTACAAACTGTAAATGCAATTTGTTATTCCAAAAGAGCAAATGGAACAATAGTAGGAAAATCTCTAGGTAAAAAATTAATAGAAACAACTTGTGTTGGTTGTGGACAATGCTCACTTGTTTGTCCAACAGGAGCAATAAAAGAAAAAGAATATATAGAAGATATAAAAAAATTATTAAAAGATAAAAAATATCATATCATAGCTCAAACCGCACCATCAATAAGAGTTGCAATTGGAGAAGAATTTGGCATGCCAGCAGGATCTCTTGTAACTGGAAAAATGGTTTCAGCACTTCGAAAAGTAGGATTTGATAAAATTTTCGATACAAATTTTGGAGCAGATCTTACAATCATGGAAGAAGCATCAGAGCTCATTGATAGAATAAAAAACAAAAAATTACTACCACAAATTACATCATGCTGTCCTGGTTGGGTAAATTTTATAGAAACATTCTATCCAGAAATGCTTCCTCATTTATCATCTTGCAAATCTCCACATCAAATGTTTGGAGCAATTTTAAAAACATATTATGCAAAAAAAGTAGGAATAAATCCAAAAAATATTATTCTCGTTAGTATAATGCCTTGCACTGCAAAAAAATATGAATCATGCCGAGAAGAAATGATAATAGATGGAGTAAAAGATGTTGACTATGTAATAACTACAAGAGAAGCAGCAAAACTTATAAAAAGTTTTAATATAGATTTGAGTAAAGAAGAAGATAGTGAATTTGACAATCCAATGGGCAAAGGTTCTGGAGGTGGTGCAATATTTGGAACAAGTGGTGGAGTAATGGAATCAGCTATAAGAACTGCATATTACTTTTTAACTGGATATGATTATCCAAAAATAGAATTCAGATCTATAAGAGGAGATAAAGGTATTAGAGAAACTAGCATAAAAATAGGAGATACAAAATTGAATTTAGCAATAGTTCACACTCTATCAAATGCTAGAAAAGTAATAGAAACTATCAAAAAAAATCCAAACAAATATCATTTTATTGAAATAATGGCATGCCCTGGTGGATGTATTGGAGGTGGAGGACAACCAAAACCAACAACTAGAGATATTATCAAAAAAAGATCAGAGGCTATTTACAAAGAAGACAAAAACCTCAAAATAAGACAAGCTCACAAAAATCCACAAATTATGGAGCTTTACAAAACTTTTTTAGACAAACCACTGAGCGAAAAATCTCGCAAATATTTACACACAAATTACCATGATAGATCAAAATGTAGTAGATAAATTCAAATAAAATTAAAGGGTTTGCTTTTGTAAAAATTTGCAAACCCTTTTTTTGATTGTGACTAATTCTTTTCATGCCTTTTCTCCTTTGTCATATTTTGTATGACTTTTTTTGAGGCGATGATGTTTTTGTTTTTTAACTTTTTTCTGGTTAGCACTGTTTCCAAACGCATTTGTCTGTTGCTTTTTGCGTTTTTTCTTCTTTTCATCTTTGAAGTTGGTTTTGTTTTTCATTTTTTCCTCCTTGCAAGCATTAAATTGCTTGTTTGCTAGAAAAAACTCTTTATGTTAAATTGAATATGTCTTATATTTTTATATTAACTCTAAAATAAAAAAAATCAAATGGACGAAATAATAGAAAAAATAAAAGAGCTCCAAAAAAAAATAGCAAATGCTATATCATTTTTTGATATAAAAAAAATTACCAAAGAAATTGAAATTATTGAAAGTGAAATGAATAAAAAAGATTTTTGGAATGATCAAGAAAATGCAACAAAAAAATCTCAAAAATTAAAAAATATAAAAGAACAATTGGAAAATTGGCAATTCTTAAGTAAAGAAACGAGTGATACTCTTGAAATAGCAAATTTAGACAAAGATGAAAAAAATATAACTCTTTTAAAAGAAATTACTGACAAATACTATGAACTTGAAAAAAAATTCAAAACAAATGAAATTACATTATTTTTTCAAGAAAAATATGGTGAAAATAATGTGATAATGACTATTTTTGCAGGAGCTGGTGGAACAGAATCACAAGATTGGGTTTCAATGCTACTTCGAATGTATTTGAGATTTTGTGAAAGAATGAACTGGAATACAAAAATAATAGACGAATCACGTGGCGAAGAAGTTGGATATAAAAGCGTCACAATAGAAATAAACGGAAATTATGTCTATGGATATATGAAAGTAGAGGACGGAGTCCATAGATTAGTAAGACTTTCACCATTTGATGGAGATCATGCAAGACATACTTCTTTTGCAATGATAGAAATATTTCCAGAAATAGAAAGTACTGAAATAAATATAAAAGATGATGAATTAAAAATTGATGTTTATAGAGCTTCTGGAAAAGGAGGACAAGGAGTAAATACTACTGACTCTGCAGTACGAATTACACATTTACCAACTGGTATTGTAGTTACATGTCAAAATGAAAGATCTCAGTCCCAAAACAAAGAACAAGCAATGAAATACTTGAAAGCAAAACTCACAAAATATTATGAAGAGCAATCCGAAGAAGAGAGAAAAAAAATAAAAGGCGAAATAAAAGAAGCTGCTTGGGGAAATCAAATAAGATCTTATGTACTTCATCCATATAAAATGATAAAAGATTTGCGAAGTAAATATGAAACAGATAATGTAGATAAAATTTTAGATGGCGACATACTAGACTTCATAGAAAGCGTACTCAGAATAAAATAATGTACAGTTAACAGTCAAGGGTTACACTTTCTAAATACTTTTCATGAGGAGTAAGTCCGTTAAGGGTTAAATGTATTCTTTTAAAATTGTAATAATTTAGCCATTCATAAGGAGTGTTCCAAATT
>JAQUXC010000006.1 GCA_028692545.1 Patescibacteria group bacterium
AATATAGGATATATATCTATGAATTGTTCTAATACTAATACATGTGATGACAATAATTACAAGGTATCAACAGATTGGATTCCAAAATCAGCAAGACCATCATCTGGTTCAACAGGTGGAGGATGGAATGGTTCTACAATAGTTACACCACCAACTATACCAACATATTCTACAACTGTTACACCAGCAAATGGTGGAACACTTAATTATACATTTACTGATAATTCTAGTATTACTGTTGTAGTACCAGCTAATACTGTAATATCTAATACCACTATTACTGTAAGCGAAGGGTCATTAAGTACTGATAATACACCAAATAGTAGTACTGGTGCATTTATGATTGGTAATAGTATATTTAATATATCAGCAATTGATATTAATAATAGTTCTATTACATCATTTACTAATAATCTAACTATATCAATAACATTATCTAGTATTCCATCTGATACATCTAATCTAGGAGTATATTATTATGATACAACACTTGATAGCTGGATATTAGTAGAAAATGCTGTATTTGATACAGTTACAAATAAAGTTGTGTTTACTGTAAATCATCTAACAAAGTTTGCAATATTTAACATTACTGGAGTACCAGATACTATAGATACAAATGATGTAGAAAGTAGTATTCCACAATCATTCTGGACTACAGGTAAGTGGGTAAAGACAGAGGATAGAAGTACTGTGTACTTTGTAGATAGTAATAATGATAGACATGCATATCCAAATGAAAGTATATGGTATTCATATTTTGATAATGATTTTTCATTTGTTTCTACAATAACTAAAGAAGAACTAGCTACTTATACACTAGGAAAGAATGTTCCATATAATACTGGTATACTATTTAAAATACCAACAGTAGCTAAAGTATATCTAGTAGGAGTAAATGGACTTATACAATGGATAAAGACAGAAGAAAAAGCAATAGAACTATATGGAGCTAATTGGAATAAGTTAGTTCATGATTTACCAGATGAATTCTTTGGGGATTATACTGAAGGAGAAGAGATTGAATAATACCACCTCTGTATATAATTTATAATTGTTGCGGGATCCCGCTTCGCGGGATAGTATAATTGCGTAATAGATTAATTGATTAATTAACAAATATATATAATTTAAAATAAATAAATAATAATAAATAATTAATTCAGCTGATAGCTAATTACTAAGAGCTGAAAGCTAAATTTATGAAAACAAAAAACATCTTAAAAAACATTTCATTTGCAGTACTAGTAATACTTATTACATTTAGTATTACAAAGGCAGGAGATCTATTTCCGAGTGGTACAAGTATATTACCAACATTCTATACACTAGGAGATATATACGACAAATTAACAGACAATACAACATCCGCAGATGAAGGAGATCATGATCTTACATCATCAGCCACACCAGCATCTACATTTCATACACTAAAAGATATATATGAAGCAATACCAACTATTGATGCAGATAAAATGCTTACAACTGCAACATATATGGGTGTAACAGGGGCAATAGAAACAAAAACAATATCAAATACAACAGTAGAAATAGGTGGAGGATTTTATGATGCAACCAACTTAACCACCATAGATACAGACCTATCAGAAGGTAATATACTATCAGGAGTAACTATATTTGGAGTAGGTGGAACTGCTTTATCAAATATGTTCAATGGTACGGGACAAGGAATAACAGGCGGAGCAACTTCAACAGGTGGAGTAGATGATTATAATAATGGAGGAGAACCACCAGCAAATAGATATGAAGCAACTTGGACACAATGTAATCTTGCAAATACATATTGTGGAACAGGAGATAGTTTTGCACAAGCAAAGGACAACAATACAAATCTAATATGGGCACTACCATGTGCAGGAGTAGGATGTTCATCAAATAGTACAACAACAGCAACATATTATTCGTGGGATAATTCAGGTGTAGATAATGATGGAATGACCGCTCAAGAATTATGTTCAAGTTTAGGATTAGATTGGACCACATCAGAAACAATTAATGCAAGCATATATAGATGGTTCTTATGGTAATCTTGAATTTCCCGGTACAGGTGACAATTACTGGTCTGCTACGGCGTTTTCGGACTACACTGACTTTGCCTGGTACGTCCGTTTAGGGTACGGGAACACGGACGTCAACGGTAAGGGTGGGGCCGGCAGAGTTCGTTGCGTTCGCTTGGCAAATTAATCACGTGAGATAGGCATATTAAAACCTCATATCATTGTTTATCTTTGTATAATGTTAAAATATCAGTATATTAACAATTAAATTATCTCACGGGATTAATATTTGATTATTTGATGATTTGGATTATTTGATTATTTATTTATTTCATCCCGCTAGAGCGGGATGAAAAATTTAAATTTTATGGCTCAATATGATCATTTACAGATTTTTAGATCTTCATACAAATTAATTATATAAATTAAAAAGAACATTATTTATTGATTTCTTTTTATGTTATACAATATAATTATATAGTTTAATGATTTAAAATATAATATAAATTTATGTCTATTTTGCAAGAATTTAAGCAGTTCGCTATAAAAGGTAATGTTATGGATATGGCAGTTGGTGTAATTATAGGAGCTGCATTTGGAAAAATTGTAAGCTCTCTTGTTTCTGATATTATAATGCCACCTATTGGAGTGTTGCTTGGAGGAATAAATTTTTCCAATTTAGCAATTACATTAAAAAATGAGACTGAATTGGCAACTCCAATAACACTAAATTATGGACTGTTTATAAATACAATTATTGATTTTGTGATAGTGGCATTTTCTATTTTTATAGTTGTAAAACAAATTAATAAGTTAAAGAAAAAACAAGAAGAAAAAATACCTGGACCTAGTGAAGAAATTTTAATATTAAGAGAAATTAGAGATAATTTAAAAAATAAAATATAATTTATTTTTTTGAACTCAAAAAAATATAAAAACAAATAATTATAAAAATATTTAAATTTAATGACCTAATATTTGTTTTTTGTCAACTCTTTAAATTATCATAAAAATTGAGTATAATTATATCTATAATATGCTTTAATTTAGCTATTTTTACTTATTTATAAACCTTTAAAATTATGGAAGATAAGCAACCTATAAATCCTAGTGACGAGTACAAAATCAGAATAGAGAAATTAAAAAAATTAAAAGAAGTTGGTATAAATCCCTATCCAGCTATTTCAAAAAAAACTCATACAATCAATGAAGTTTTTTCTAATTTTGAACAATTTGAAAATGATAAAAAGCATATTTTTTTGACAGGCAGACTTAGAAGCAAAAGATCTCATGGAAATCTTTCATTTTGTCAGTTGCAAGATGATTCAGGATCAATACAATTGGCTTTTTCAAAAAAAGAAATTGGAGCAGATGAATATAAAAATTTTGAAAAATTAATAGATGTAGCAGATTTTATAGAAGTAAAAGGTGAATGTTTTGTCACACATAAAGGTGAAAAAAGTTTGATGGTAAAAGAGTGGACCTTACTTACAAAAACACTAAGACCTCTTCCTGAGAAATGGCACGGATTCAAAGATGAAGAAGAAAGACTTAGAAAAAGATATCTTGATATTTTGTGTAATACAGAAATAAAAGATATGTTTGTAAAAAGATCCAAGTTTTGGAATTCAATAAGAAAATTTTTATTGGACCGTGGATTTTTAGAAGTTGAAACTCCAGTTTTGGAAATTACAACTGGTGGTGCAGATGCAAAACCATTTATTACTCATCACAATGCGCTTGATGTAGATGTGTTTCTTCGTATTTCAACTGGAGAATTATGGCAAAAACAGCTTATGGTTGCTGGATATGAAAAAACATTTGAAATAGGAAGACAATTTAGAAATGAAGGAATGGACAGTGAGCATTTACAAGATTATACACAGATGGAATTTTATTGGGCTTATGCTGATTATAAAATGGGAATGGAACTTGTAGAAGAATTGTACAAATATGTAGCTCAAGAAACTTTTGGAACTTTGAAATTTCACACAAGAGGATTTGATATAGACTTGGGAAAAAAATGGGAAATTTATGATTATCGTGAAACTGTAAAAAAAATTACTGGTATTGATATTTTGAAGTCTGATCAAAAGGAAATAGAAAAAAAGTTAAAAGAATTAAAAATAGATTATGATAAAGATGGTTTCAATATTACAAGAGCTATAGATAATTTATGGAAATATTGTAGAAAGCAAATTGCTGGTCCTGGATTTTTAGTAAATATTCCAGAAGTAGTTTCTCCACTTGCAAAGAAGTTGGATGCTGATCCAAAGCTTACTCAAAGATTTCAGCCAATAATTGGAGGTTCTGAGCTTGGAAATGGCTATAGTGAGTTAAATGATCCAATTGATCAAGCAGAGAGGTTTCAGAGGCAAGAAAAGCTTAGAGATGAAGGTGATGACGAAGCTCAAATGTATGACAAGGAGTTTGTAGAGGCGCTTGAGCATGGAATGCCACCTACGTGTGGATTTGGGCTAAGTGAAAGAGTATTTTCATTTTTGCTAGATAAATCCATTAGAGAGTGTCAGATTTTTCCACTTATGAAGCCGAAAGATTAGTTTTGAATTATGCCTGCCTGTCCGGTAGGCAGGGTAGGCAAGAATTTTTAATTTCGAATAAATTTTAATTATTTAATTTTTTAAATAGATATGAAAAAAATAATTGTATTATCATTGTTTTTATTAATTTTTTTGTCTGGATGTAATAAGGTTAATAATGAAGAAAAATTAAACAAAAATAATATCGAAGAAAAACAAGTTAATAATTTACAAAGTGATAATATTATAATAGAAGAACAAAATACACCATCTTCAACAACAAAAATAATTGATAAAAAAGAAAATATGAAAATTGTAATGAAAACAAATAAAGGAAATATAGAATTGGAGCTCTATAAAGATAAAGCACCGATTACTGTAGAAAATTTTGTTAAATTAATAAATGAAAGATTTTATAATAACATAAAATTTCATAGAGTGATTCCTGATTTTATGATTCAAACTGGAGATCCTGCTACTCGTGGTGTAGAAGGAAAAGATTTTACCTATGATCCATACAACAATCCAAACAATTTACCAATCGCAGGTACTGGCGGTCCAGGATATAAATTTGAAGATGAGTTTAATAAAGATTTATTATTTGATCGTCCAGGAAGACTTGCAATGGCAAACTCAGGACCAAATACAAATGGATCTCAAATTTTTATAACTCATGTGCCAACTGATTGGTTAAATGGAAAACATACAATTTTTGGACAAGTAATAAATGGTCAAGACATAGTAAATTCAATTACACAAGGTGATTATATTGTTAACATCAATGTTGAAAAATAATTTTTGTCTATATTATAGAAACTTTATAACTTTCAACTTTAAACTTAATACTTAATATTATGTTAGACATAAACAAAATAAGAGAAAACAAAGAAGAAATAAAAAAAGCACTTTTAAAAAGAATGGATAATGTTGATTTGGATTTTATTTTAGAATTAGATGATAAAAGAAAAAAATTAATTTCTTGTATAGATGAATTTAAAGCTGAGAGAAATAAATTTTCAAAGACAAAGCCAAGTCAAGAAATTATAGAAAATATGAAATCTCTTGGAGAAAAGATAAAAGGTTTGGAAGAAAATTTAGAAGAAATAGAAAATGAATTCAAAGATAGATTATCATCACTTCCAAACATTCCGGCTGACGATGTTTCTTCTGGTGGAAAAGAAAATAATAAAGTTATTTATACATATGGAAAAAAATCAAAATTAGATTTTGAAATAAAGAATCATATAGATTTAGCTTCTTCTTTAGACCTGATAGATTATGAAAGAGCCACAAAAATGTCTGGATCAGGTTTTTGGGCTTATAAGGGTAATGGTGCTCTTTTGGAGTGGGCACTTTTAAATTATTTTAAAGATTTTCATGATAAAAATAAGTATTCATTTTTATTATTACCATATTTATTAAATAGAGAATCAGCTTATGCATCTGGCCATTTGCCAAAATTTAAAGAGGATCTTTTTTGGACAGATGATGATAAATTATGTTTAAATGCAACTAGTGAAATGATGATTTTAAATTATCATAGAGATGAAATTATAGATTCAAAAGAACTTCCGCTTAAATACTATGCATATTCTCCATGTTTTAGAAAAGAAGCAGGGGCTTATAGGTCTGAGGAGAGGGGAATGATGAGAGGGCATCAATTCAATAAAATAGAAATGTTTCAATTTACTGAGCCAGAAAATTCGTGGCGTGCATTTGAGGAACTAAAAAGAAATGCAGAAAAAATGGTTGAAGGATTGGGATTACATTTTCAAACATCTCTTCTTGCAGCAGGGGATGCAAGTGCTGCAATGTCAAAAACTATAGATATAGAAATCTATTTTCCAAGTTTGAATATATATAAAGAGGTAAGTAGTGTTTCAAACGGATTAGATTATCAAGCTAGACGTGCAAATATTAGATTTTCAAAAAATGGTAAGAAAAATTTTGTTCATACATTAAATGCATCTGGTCTTGCAACAAGTAGATTATTACCAGCAATACTTGAACAAAATCAGATGAAGGATGGATCAGTTGTTATTCCAAAAGTTTTAAGAAAATATTTACCATTTAAAAAATTAACTCCAAAAATTAAATAGAATTGAAATGGAATATCATAATTCTTGGATAGAAATATCTAGAAAAAATTTAGAATACAATATTAAAAGTCATAAAAAACTTTTAGACAAAAATGTAAAATTAATGGCTGTTGTAAAAAGTAATGCCTATGGTCATGGAATAGTTTTGATTTCAAAAATTTTGGATTCTATAAAAGAAGTTGACATTTTAGCTACTGTAAATTTAGAAGAAGCAATATTACTTAGAAAAAATAATATAAAAAAACCAATCTTGGTTTTGAGTTATTATGGAATCACTGAAAATAGAGAGGTGTTTGCTGATCAAATAAAATTTGCAATAAAAAACAATATATCACTTATGGTTTATGATATGAGTGTTGTAAAGATTTTTGATGACATTGCTTCAAAATTAAAAAAGAGAGTAAAAATTCATATAAAAGTTGAAACTGGTATGGCAAGAGTAGGAGTAAAATATGAAGATGCAATAGATTTCATAAAAACTATCAAAAAATTAAAAAATATTGACATAAAAGGTTTGGCATCACATTTTGCCACAACAGAGGAGAGTAATCAATATTTTGCAAATTATCAACTAAATAATTTTAAAAGTTTAATTGATAATTTGGAAAAAGAAAAAATAAATATTCCTATAAAACATATGGCTGCAAGTGCGGCTATAAATATGTCAAAAAAAAATCATTTTGATGCTGTTAGGCTTGGAGTTTCTATGTATGGACTTTGGGCGTCAGAAGAAAACAAAAAATTTATTAATAAGACAAATAATAGTTTCAAATTAAAACCAGTATTATCATGGAAAACAAAGCTATTTCAAATAAAAGATTTAAAAGCAGATGTACCAGTTGGCTATGGTTGTACATATAGAACAACAAGTAAAATTAAAATGGGGCTTATTCCTGTTGGATATTTTGAAGGATTGGATCGTAGATTTTCTAACAATGGGGAAGTATTAGTTAATGGTAAAATTTGTAATATAATAGGTAGAATTTGCATGAATATAGCCATGATAGATATTACTGGCTTAAAAGCTAAAGTGGGAGATGAGGTTGTAATAATAGGAAAGCAAGGTAAAAATATTTTAGATTTAGAATATCTGTCAAAAAAAATAGATACTATAAATTATGAGTTGGTTACAAGATTAAATTCAGAAATTCCAAGAATAATTATTGATTAAAAATTTATATTAATATGTATAATAATAACACTACAATTAGAAAAAATAATTTTAAATCTAGGCGTAGTTTATTTTCAAATAAAAAGAACTCTTTTAATAGAAAAATTGTAAATGAATATTTTTATAAAAGAGATAGTATAAAATGGCAAAGTAAGGTTATGATTTTCTTTTTAATATTTGTTTTTGTTTATTTTATATATTTATTTTTGTTTTCAAAATATTTTAAAATAGAACAGGTTATCGTAAGTGGTAATCAAGATATTCCGACAAAAGATATACAAATTTTGACACATGACTTTTTGAATAAAAGAAGACTAATATTTTTGAAAAATAATAATTATTTTTTATTTAATAGTAAAAAATTGAAATCAATTTTGTCATCAGATTATTCTCTAGTAGAATTAAACATTGATAAAAAATATTTTTCATCTATTTTTATAGAATTAAAAGAAAAACCATGCAAAGTTGTCTATGAGATAGGGGATGGAAAGTTTTTAGTGGATGAAGATGCTATTGTAGCTTCAAAAATAGAAAAATATGATAAAAAAGACTATATAATAATTAAAGAAATACCAAGGAGTATTTTGGCAAATGAACAAGAAATAAAAGATCAAGAATTAAAAATGGTAAATGATCCTATATATCAACATACAAGCTCTACTGTGTTTATAAGTAAAGAGGCAGAAGATGGAGGAGTTGTTATAGAAGAAGTCCCTAGAATACAAGAAGTCATGAAAGATGTTTATCCAGAATATCCAGAAATAGATAAAAATATTTTTGATAAAGAAATTTTAGAGAGAATAATGTATTTAGATAATAGCTATTTTGAAAAATTTGAACAACAGAAAAGAAAACATTATGAATTTCAAATAAATGATAATGGATATATCACAATGATCACTGATGGAGGTATTAAAATATATTTTAAATTAGATGATAGTTTGGATAGTCAATTAACTAATTTATATAGATATGTTGTAGAAGAAAAGAAATATGATCTAAAAAATGTTCAATATATAGATTTAAGACAAAAAAGTCAAATTATAATTAAATAATTCGCATTAAAATCGGGAAATATATTAGTCCCTACAATACAAAAATATGAAAAAAGAAATTATAGGAATTATGGGTTTTGGAGAGATAGGTAAATCAGTAGCGAAGGTTTATCCAAAAAATAAATATCAAATTTTATCAAAAGATTTGGATCATGATTTTTTGAATGATTCTGTGAGTATTTTACATATTGCAATCCCTTATGATAAAAATTTTATTCCTGATGTCGTAAAACAGGTAAAAATTTGTAAACCAAGATTTGTAATTATAGAGTCAACAGTTGATGTGGGAGTTACATCAAAAATAAATAAATTATTAAAAAACAAAATAGTAGTTCATAGTCCTGTAAGAGGTAAACATCCAAATCTTACAAAGAGTATAAAAACTTTTGTAAAATTTGTAGGAGCAGACGACAAAAATATTGGTGAGGAAGTAGTAAAACATTATGAACAAATAGGTGTTAATTCAAAATATTTTGTACCATCTAGTGTCACAGAATTAAACAAAATATTATGTACTAGTTATTATGGTTTGTGTATTGCTTGGGCACATGAAGTAAATGAAATTTGTAAAAAATTTAAAGTTGATTATTCTACCTTTGAAGAATTTAATGATACTTACAATGAAGGTTATAAAAAAATGCATTTACCAAATGTAATAAGGCCAACTTTAACACCTCCAAAAGATGGAATAGGGGGTCATTGCGTTTGGGAAAACGCAGTTATGTTTAATAAGAAAATGAAATCTAAATATTTTGATCTTATTATAGGTTTAGGTAAAGACAAAAATGCAAAAACTTTAAAATTAAGAAAAAAATAGATAATTTATATTAGAACATATTATATATATTTTGTCAAACAATAGAAATAGAGTGGAGTGTTTTATAAAAAATATTTATATAAAATTATAAATTTATTTTTTGCTGGTGTAGAGTGGGGTATTTATAATAATATAGATAATTTAGATATATTTTATAATCAAAATTTAAATTAAATAAATTTTGATTTAGAAATTTTTGAATTATTTTATATAAGTTTTGATATAAGTATCAACTAAGTTTTAAAAATATAAATAAAACCCTTTATTTAAGCCATAAAATAGAGGTTATATAAGGTATTTTAATGAATATTATAGTGATTTAGTTTAAAATAAGTGATAAGTAGTGAGGTAGTGTGGATTTATTATATTTTATTAATTTGAATGTTATTATAGATAATGCTATAATAACTGAGTGTAAGGGATATTATACGCAGTTAATATTATGCAAGTAAATAAGCCAAAAAAACAAAGTAATATAAAAAGTAGACCTACTCTTCCTCTGTTTGACGACTTCTTATTAAATTTACAAGTAAACAACTACTCTACTGAAACTATTTATAATTATGAAAGAGATGTAAATTCTTTTATAAATTTTTTAGAATCTGAAAGTTTGGATTTTGAAAAGCTTAATAAATTACATATTGATAGATACAAGGCCTATCTCTACTCTATCGATAGAACAACATGTAATAATAAATCTCAAGAAAAAAAATTATCATCTTTTTCTATAAATAGAATGTTATCCTCTCTTAGATCTTATTTAAAATATTTAATAGAATATGATTACAAAACATCAATTTTGCCAGAAAATATAAAATTAGTGAAGAATATAAAAAAGCATCCAAAAATTCCTGAATTTGATCAATTGGTAAAGCTTATAGAAGCTCCTACAAAATTAGAAAAAAATGAAATAGTAGCGTGTAGAAATAGAGCTATGTTGGAACTTTTGTTTTCTACAGGAATGAGAATATCAGAAATTGTAAATTTAAACAAAGATCAAATAGATAGTAATGGAAGAATATTTATACTTGGTAAGGGTAAAAAAGAACGTTTTGTTTATATTACAGAAAGAGCTAAAAGATATCTGGGATATTATTTATCTAAAAGAAAAGATAATTGTAAGCGTTTGTTTGTGCCACTTAGAGGTTTGAATTCATCAAAAAAAGATACAAAAGTATCTACAAATTATTTACAAGAAAGAATCAAATTTTATAGAGAAATTTTGAATATAAATGTTCCTATAAGTGCACATTCATTGAGGCATGGATTTGCTACTTATTTAGCAGAAAATGGAGCTAGCCCTGCCGCTATACAAATATTACTTGGTCACGAGTCACTAGATACAACAACTAGATACGTTCATGCATCTGATAGATTTGCAGAAAGTGCACAAAAGAAATTTCATCCACTTAGTAAATAACCAAGTCATCCGACCTGGTTATTTATTTGTAAGAATTTATTTTAATATTATTTCAAGTATATTAAAGGGTTTACTGGTGTACCATTTAACCTTACTTCAAAATGTAAGTGTGGTCCTGTTGTGAGTCTTCCTGCTCCAGGCGTGCCAGGAGTTCCACCAGATTTTCCTATTACATCTCCTTGTAACACAAAGTCTCCAGTTTTAACATTTATTTGAGATACATGTCCATAGACAGTGGAAATCCCATTGTTATGTACTAATGTTATATAGCTATATCCATATCCGTTGTCCTGTGCTATTGCTACATATCCTGAGGCAGTAGCTTTTATTGGGGTTCCTTGTGATGCTCTTATATCTATTGCGGGGTGTTCAAATATATTTCTAAATGGATAATCTGGATCATGAAAATAAGTTGTTACATATTGTGATGGTACTGGCCAAACAAATGTTCCATTATCTTTTATTAAGGTTTTATTGCTTTCAAGCATTCTTCTAGCCTTTTCTTCGTATAATTTTATAATATTATCAGCTTCTTGTTGTTCTTTTTTTAAAGATGATAAAAGATTTTGAAATTGTTGTTCATCGCTTTTGGTTGCTGATAAAAAATATAATTTTGTATCTTGTTCTTGTTTTAAACTTTCTTGCTCATTTACTAGTTTTTCTTGTAAACCTTCTAATTCTGTTTTTGATTGTTCTATATTTTTATTTTTTTGTTCGAGCCAATCTTTTAATTGTTTTAGTTGTTGTATTTTATCTTTTAAATCTGCTTGTAATGTTTTTAATTTATTTACCTCGTCAAAAAAATCACTCAAATTTTCTTTTACTATTAAAATTTTTAATATATTATTACTATCTTCTTCTTTATATAAATTTTGTAATGCCGTTTTAACTCTTTCTTTATTTGTGATTATTTCATTTTCTTTTTTTTCAATTTCAAGTTTAATAGATTCTAATTCTAGCTTTAAACCTTCTATTTGTAATTTATTTGTTTCTAAACCAATAGTTCTGGATGCTATTTGAGTGTCTAATATAGATATTTGGTTTTGAAATGATGCTTTTTCTTGTTGTTTTTTCTTTATTTTATCTTGATATATTTTTTTTTGTTGATTTAATTCATCTATTACTTTCTTTTTTTCTGAAATTAATTGTTCTATTTCTTGAACACTTTCAGATCTTGAAATTATTGGAAATAAAAAAATATTACTCAGTACTAGAATATTAATTAATATTATATTTATTTTGAATTTTATTTTTGTTTTCATTTATTTTATAGTCCCCTATTATATTATGTATTATGACATAAAAATGATAATTAGACAATATTTATTTTTCTAATTTTTCTATAGCTAAGTTTATTCTTTTTAAACTTTCATCTTTTCCCAAAATCCATAATATTTCGGCTGGGCTTGGACTTTTTTCTAGCCCTGAAAGTGCAAATCTAAGAGGCCAAAATATATCTCCTGGGTTTAGATTATTTTGTGTCATTACTTTATTTAATAGAGTATTTATTTGTTCTTCTATTAATTCATCATTCAATGATTCTAATGATTCTTTTACAATTTTTAAACCTTTTATTGTTAATTCTTTATTACTTTTTTTGAATATCAAATGATCTGCATTATAATTCTGTAAATTAAAGAAAAATTGTGAGTCCTCTTTTAATTGCTCAAAATAATTTAACCTACTTGATAAAACTATAAATATTTTTTCAAGCATTTTTTCATTTGTTGTTTCTTTTATGTAATTTGGGAGTATTTTTATAATTTCTTTGTATTTTTCTCCTTTTTCTTTAACAATATTTTTTATATATTCTGCATTTATCCAATTTAATTTATCTACATCAAATACTGCTCCAGCTTTATTTATTTTATCTACTGAAAAATCTTGTATTAATTCATCCATGCTGTATATTTCTTTTGTGGTTTTTGGATTCCATCCCAAAAATGCTATGTAATTTATAATAGCTTCTGGTAAATATCCCTTTTTTAAAAAATCTTCAGCAGCTACATCTCCTTGTCTTTTTGATAATTTTGATCTATCAGGATTTAATAATAATGGGAGATGTATAAATTTTGGAATTTCCCAACTAAACATTTTGTAAAGTATTATGTGTTTTGGTGTAGATGGTAGCCACTCCTCGCCTCTTATTATATGACTTATTCCCATATCATGATCATCTATAACAACTGCTAAATGATATGTAGGATATCCATCGGATTTCAAAAGTACTTGATCATCTAGATCTTTTGTATTTATTTTTACTTGTCCATAGACTTCATCTTCAAATACTACATCCTCATTCTCAGGGAGTTTTAACCTTATTACAAAACTTTCATTGTTATTTAATTTTTCTTGTATTTCTTTTTTTGATAAAGATGTGCAATGTCTGTCATATTTTGGTATTTGTTTGTTTTTTTGTTGTTCTTCTCTTAATTTTTCTAATCTTTCTTTACTGCAAAAACAATAATATGCCTTGTCCTCGCTTATTAATTGTTGAACAAATTTTTTATACAAATCTAATCTTTCTGATTGATAATACGGTCCTATGTCAAAATTGATTCCAAATGTTTTGAGTGTATCAATAATTTGCTTATCTGCATTAGCTATATATCTTTCTCTGTCAGTGTCCTCTATTCTGAGTATCATTTTTCCACCATATTTTTTGATAAATAAATAATTATACAAGGCGGTTCTAAGTCCTCCAATGTGTAGATATCCAGTTGGTGATGGTGCGAAACGAGTTTTATAATTCATAATATTATATTAAATATTTATCTATATTTTCTAAAATTATATTGAGTATTTCTTTTTTATGTGGGGTTAGATATTGTCTTATTTCATCTTTTTTTACCCATTTGTGATCTATTATTTCATTTTCTTCTGGGTCAAATTTTTCATCTTCAGTGTGTCTTAAAAAAT
The DNA here is from genome assembly GCA_028692545.1 of Patescibacteria group bacterium. NCBI lineage: Bacteria > Patescibacteria group bacterium. The sequence goes on from JAQUXC010000006.1 coordinate 14,040, forward strand.
ATATTATTTGTTTTTGACCACAAAATTTTTGATTATATCTTTTTTCCCACTTTGGTATTCCATACCATTCCATTGGCCAATAATGGAAACTAGTTCTATCTGCCATTCCTAGTATTTTGACTTTTGTAAATCCAGTTTCTTCTTTTATTTCTCTAAAAATGGATTGTTTTATTTCCTCATTTTTTTCTATTCCACCTTGTGGAAATCTATATCCAATTTTATCGTAAATTTCTTTTGTTAAAAGTATTTCATTGTTTTTGTTTATTATTATCATTACAACATTATCTCTAAATGGTTTTAATAGATGTATTTTCCATTTTATTATATTTATACTATATGTTATTGTGGCATCCAATATTCTTTGTATTCTATTTGGTTCTATTATAAGCCTCCAAACCCATTCTAAACCTATTGCTCTTAATAACCTTGGGGCTCTTATGGCTTTTCCTGATATAAAATCTATAGAACCTCCTACTCCCATAGCAACTTTCACCTTTGATATTTTCCCCAAATTTTCATATATCCATTTTTCTTGAAATGGTGCGCCGTATGCTACAAACAAAATTTGTGCACAACTTTCATTTATTTTATCTATAATGTTTTTATTTTCTTCATTACTTATATTTTTTATATTTTCAAACCCATCTTCAGCTCCTACAATTTTTATATTTTTATATTTTAATTCTAGTTTTGTCTTTGCTATTTTTGATGAATTGTCTTTTCCGCCTAGTAAGAAAATTTTATATTCTTTTTGAGATGATAATTTACATATTTCCCAACACAGATCTATTCCTGTAATTTTTTTATATATTGGATTTCCTATTACCCAAGATGCTAGTATTATTCCAGTTCCATCTGGGACGGAAATATCTGCATTGTTTAAGACGGCTCTATAATAAGAGTCTTTTTGCGCCTTGAGAACTATTTCTGGATTTGGTGTTACTATATAATGCTGTTTGTCATCGTCAACAAAATTCTCTATTTTTTTCAGAGTTTCTTTTAATGTAATGTTATCTATATCTATTGTTAATATATTGGTTTTTGACATAATACTAGATTTCTAATTTATATTAGGTTCCTATTTCCCAAGATGACAAATATTTTTTTTGTTCATTTGTGAGCTTATCTATTTCTATATTCATTGAAGCAAGTTTTGCTTTCGCAATCCAATTTTCAATTTCTTCAGAAACATAATATATTTTGTTTTTCAATTTTTTGGAATTTTTTACAATATATTCAGTAGATAATGCTTGAGTAGAAAAACTCATATCCATAACGCTAGCTGGATGACCTTCAGCTGCTGTAAGATTTATAAGTCTTCCACCACCAAGTAAATATATAGATTTTTTGTCGTTTATTACATATTCATCAACAAAATTTCTTACATTTTTGTTTATTTTTTTGGATATTTTTGAAAGTGCATCTATATTTATTTCAACATTGAAGTGTCCAGAATTACATATTATTGCACCATTTTTCATCTTTGCAAAGTGTGTCCCATCTATAACATGTATATCTCCAGTAAGAGTACAAAATAAGTCTCCTATTGGTGCTGCCTCAATCATTTTCATTACTCTAAAACCGTCCATAACAGCTTCTAATGCTTTTATTTGATCTACTTCGGTAATTATTACATTTGCACCCATTCCTCTTGCTCTCATTGCAAATCCTTTACCACACCATCCATATCCAGCTACAACAACATTTTTGCCAGCCAAGAGTATATCTGTGGCTCTTATTATTCCATCTATTGTAGATTGACCAGTACCATATCTATTATCGAACAAATTTTTTGTTCGTGCATCATTTACAGTTATTATTGGAATTAAAAGTTTTTTTTCTTGTTCAAGTGCTTTTAATCTTATAACACCAGTTGTTGTTTCTTCCATAGAACCATAAATTTCTTTTACCTGATTTTTGAATTTTGTATGAAGTAAGGATATTAGGTCTGCGCCATCATCCATTGTTATATTTGGCCTATGTTTTATGGCAGATTCTAAGTGTTTGTAATATATTTTTTTGTCTTCCCCTTTTATTGCTTGGACTTTTATACCATAATCTTTTACAAGTGATGCAGCCACATCATCCTGAGTTGATAGTGGATTTGATGCACATAAAAATACATCAGCACCTGCTTCCTTTAGTGTTCTCATGAGATTTGCCGTTTCACATGTAACATGCATGCACGAAGATGTTTTTATTCCTTTAAGAGGCTTTGTTTTTTTGAATCTTTCTCTTATTTGTTTTAGAACTGGCATATCATTATCAGCCCATTCTATTCTTTTTTTGCCACTTTGTGATAATTTAATATCTGCGATATCATTTTGCATATTTTTTTTCGGATTAATTTATTTATATTAATTTTTCGTTGAAATTTTCAAAATATCTTTTTTTTACGGAATTAATAGAAAATTTGTGTGTTTGAGTTCCGTATTTTTCTACTGTGTATACTGATATTACACTTGCAAATTTACAAGTCTTTTCAATAGACCAATTTTCAATAATTCCTTTTATTAGTCCTGCTCTATATGCATCTCCTGCTCCAGTAGGATCAGATGTATTTTTTGGTTTTGCTGAGTTTATTTTGTATTCCGTATCTCTTGTATATATTATAGAACCTTCTTCGCCCAGTGTTGCTATTATAATTTTGGTATTTTTTAATAATTCACTAATTGAAAGTCCTGTTTTTTTTGATATTAAGTTTATTTCGTAATCATTTCCTATTAAGATATAACTACCATTTATACAATATTTAAGATCATCTCCTGATAATGATGATACTTGTTGCCCGGGATCAAATATAAACTTTATCTTTTTGCTTCTAAATATTTTAGATAATTTTGTCATATCTATTGGGTTTTGAGCTGATATTACAGCAAGATCTATATTTTTTTTTGCTATTGTATTTGTTGTTATTTTTTTTAACATTGCACCTGGATAAAATCCAGTTATTTGGTTATCTGCTTTATCTGTTATTATATATGCTGATGCAGTTTGTTGATTTTTTATTTTGTTTATAAGAGACAAATTTATATTGTTTTTTTTGAACCACTTTTCGTATTTATTAAAATCATTTGCACCAACATTTGCTAATATATATGATTTTTCTCCCAAGAGAGCTAAATTATATCCTATGTTTCCAGCCGTACCACCAAATGATTCTTTTAGTTCATGTACAAAAAAAGAAACATTTAAATTATGTATTTGATTTGGCAATATATTATCTTTGAAATAACCAGAAAAATTCATTATTCTATCATAAGCTATACTACCAGTTAGAAGTATTCTTTTGTTTTTTTTCATTTTTTTAATTGTAAATATTTATAAATGCTATTTGCCGCTACACTTCCTTCTGAACAAGCTGTGATTATTTGTCTAAAATTATCTGAACCATTTGTTATGTCTCCAGCAGCATATATACCTTCAATATTTGTAGATTGATTTGATTTTACTTTTATAAAACCATTTTCATCTGTTTCTATATTTAGTTGCTCTATAAGTCCATAATCTGGTTCAGACCCTATCTCTATAAATATACCATCAACATTTAATTCTTTTGAGTTATTATATTCTCTATCTAATTTAATTGATTGAACTTTTTTCTCTCCATTTATTTCTTCTATATTAGTATTATATATTACTTCTATTTTTTCATTTTTGAATATTTGGTCTTGCCACATATTTTCACCTTTTAATTTTCCTCCTCTATATATTTGATACACTTTTTTTGCAACATCAGCTAAATATAAAGATGCTGTCATAGCACTATTAGAACCACCTACTACAACAACAGTTTTGTCTTTATAAAACATCGCATCACATGTTGCACAATATGATACTCCTTTTCCTACAAATTGAGATTCATTTTTTAGACCTAATTTTCTATGTTTTGTGCCAATTGCAAGCAATATTGTTTTTGCTTTGTATTCTTTTTCATCTTGAGTTTTTATTTTAAATGAGTCTTTGTCTTTTTCTATGTTTAAAACTTTATCATTTATTATTTGAGTACCAGAATGTTCTACATTTTTTTTCATTTTTTCCATTAATTCTATTCCACTAATTTCTATTTCTGATGGATAATTACAAACTTTGTGAGCTATTGTTGCAAGTCCACCAGGTATCTCACCTATTATTATATGATTTGTTTTATATCTAGAGGCGTAAATTGATGCAGAATATCCTGCTGGTCCTACACCTATAATTATTAAGTCGTATTTCATTTATTTTATTTTAATATTTAATATAACCTTATTTTAGCATATAAATATAATTTTTCCATAACAAAAAATAGGCCTGTGCGATCTGCCTATTTTTTGTTGTTTTATATCAAATTTATCTCATTGGTTTTGCTTCATTGACTTTGATTCTTCTTCCTTCAACTTCTTGACCATCGAACATTTTGATAGCATTTTGAGCTTCTTCTTCAGTTGACATTTCTACAAAGCCAAATCCTTTTGAACGACCTGTCATTTTATCAGTAATAATTCTTACTGATACTACATTTCCAGCCTTTGAAAAAGCTGCTGTAAGAGATTCTTCGGTAGATGCATAAGCTATACCACCGACGTATAATTTTTTTTCCATTTTTCTTAGTTACCTTTTAAACTTATTTTATAATACATTTGTTATTTTATGTTTTTTCCATAAGATATCGCACGGCTACCGATAGGAATAGACATTAAAATAATAATTAAAGTATGCTTTATTGTAATAAAAAAGTCAAGTTAGAAATTAAATATACTTTGCGTTAATCCAATAGCTTTTTGTGGATTTTTGTTTGATGTTTTTTGTTTTGTATTTTTTATTATATTTAATTTTTCCATTTCAAAAAAACATTTCATACAGGCCTTTACATCAACCATAGCATCATGTGCATCTTCAAAATTTTTATTGAATAATTTTAAATATAATTCTTGAAGTTTTGGGTATTTATATTTTTCTTTTCCTGGAATTTGGCAAAAGTCTACACTTGACTTCATTGTACATATTTTTTCTATTCCAGACATTTTATTCTTTATATTTTTTCTAAAAAATTCTGCACCAATTACTTTTTCATCAAAATCTATATTATGAGCTATTAAAAATTTTATATTATTTACATCATTTGCAAATTCATTCAAAACTGCATCGAGAGCAACACCTTTTTCATTTGCTATTTCAGTTGTTATTTTATGAACCTTTGCTGCTTCATGAGGAATAAAAAAATTTTCAGGTTTTATTATGTAATTTCTAGACTTTGTTTCTTTTCCATTTTCATTGTGAATTACCCATGCTATTTGAACAAGTCTTGGCCAATTTTCAGAATCTGAAATTGGAGCATTCCAGCTTATAGGTAATCCAGTTGTCTCTGTGTCAAAAAATAAGTACATAGATTATCAGTTAGCTATCAGTCATCAACTGTTAGCAATATTAGATTTATTATGAATACATTTTACCATAAGGAATAATATTTAAGAAATTTAAAAATATTTATGTATAATTAAAAATTTTGAATATTGTTTTTTATAATTTTAAACCTTGTTTTTCATTATAGAAACGTTATAATGTAAATAGAAATATAGGAGGATATATGTAGAGAAAAAGATCACCACCAGATTTCAATGTTAAGAGCTCTAGTTAGATAAATATTATAGGAGAGTAAAACAAATGAAAACTAGAAAGTATACATTGAAATAGAAACAGTTTTTATTTGAATACAAATTGATGAATAATTTATTTGTTTGGAAAATCAAACCAAGCTTACAAAAGAAACATCGCTTTGTACTAAAAATAAAAAAATAATCACAAAAAGAGGTCACCGCAAGGAGACCTCTTTTAATAATAATTAAGAAAGTTTGAAATTATTAATTACAAGGACAAATTTATAACCTAAAAATTTTGCAGCACTACGACAAAGAATCATACGTTCTATAAATATTTCAAAATAATCCATAGGATTTGTAATTTTTATATCTATTTCTATTTTTAATTTAATTTCTTTTTTTTCTTTATTTACATAAAAATTATTTTTTAAAACAGCATAATTAACTCTATCATGAATATCTTTTTTTATGTCTGAAATTTTTTTTCTCTTTACTCTTGTTCTATGAACATCAGATTTATCCGCAAGTATCAATACGGCAGAAACGGAATTGACTATCTTCAATTTATTTTTATCATGAGATGCTATTGCTTGCATTATTGTTGTAATTTCTTCAGGATCAATATTTTCATTTAAAAAAGTATTCATAAAAAGAGTTGCTCCAAAATGATGATGATTAGTTCTTCCCATAAAATTTCCCATATCATGACAATATCCAGCAATTGCACACATTTCTTGGTATTTATTGGATAAACCAATAGATTTTGCAAGTGAACGGGCTCTATCGGCGACAATATTTATGTGTCTTTTCCCATGATCAGTATATTTTAAAGCATCTAGATATTTTTCAGATTTCAACACAAATTCTTTAATAAATTTATTATTTTTGATTTTTTCTAATGTTAACATATTGATTTTATTTATTTTTTATTTTAAATATTTTTTATCTTTTAATTTTTCTGGTAAATATGTTTGATTTTCTTTGTAATCAAAATCTGGGCTATATTTGTAATCTTTTCCATAGCCTAAATTTTTCATAAGTTTTGTGGGGGCGTTTCGTATATGAAGTGGTACTGGTAAATTTCCATATTTTATAATATCTTCTTTGACTCTATTGTATGTTATGTATAATTCATTGGATTTTTTGCATTTTGCCATATATACAACCGCTTGAGCTAAAATTATATTGCATTCTGGCATACCTATGAAATGGCATGCATTGTAGGCCGCTACAGCTTGTTCTAGAGCGCGAGAATTTGAAAGTCCTATATCTTCCGATGCAAACCTTACTATTCGTCTAGCGATGTATAACGGGTCTTCTCCCGCTTCAAGCATACGAGCAAGCCAATACAGAGATGCATCAGGATCTGATCCGCGCATTGATTTGTGAAGAGCTGAAATTATATTATAATGTTCTTCTCCATTTTTGTCATACATTAGGTATGATTTTTGGAATGCTTCTTTTATCTCTTCTAATGTTATAATTTTATCTTTACTTAAAGTAGATGCATATTCTAAAACATTTAAGGCGATTCTTGCATCCCCATTACTCATTGAGGCAAGTTTTTCTATAACCTTTTTATCTATTTTTAATTTTAATTCTCCCAAACCCTTTTCTGTGTCTTTTACTGCTGATTTTATAATTTTTGAAATTTCTAATTCGTCTAGTTGTTTTAAAACAAAAACTCTGCATCTTGAAAGCAATGCTCCTCTCACCTCAAAACTGGGATTTTCTGTTGTAGCACCAATTAGTGTAATAGTTCCTCTCTCAACATGTGGCAAAAGTGCATCTTGTTGAGCTTTGTTCCATCTATGAATTTCATCTATAAAAAGTATTGTTTTGTTTTTACTATCCTCTGCTTTTTTTATAATTTCTTTCAAATCTTTTACTCCACTACTTACTGCACTTATTTGAATAAAGTTTGATTTTGTTTGTTTTGCAATAATATATGCAAGAGTTGTTTTGCCACTTCCCGGTGGCCCCCAAAAAATAATTGATGGAATAGAATCTTGCTCAATAGCTTTTTTTAATAATTTATTTTCTCCTATTATTTCATCTTGACCTAAAAAATCAGAAAGTTTTTCTGGTCTCATACGTTCTGCAAGTGGTTTTGTATTTTTGTATTCCATGTATAAAGATTATCAATAAATCATTTTTTATTCAATTATATTTGCCTGGCTAGTGGATTTTGTAGAAATTTTGAACTTTACATATTTGGGTGTTTGTGGTAATTTGTAATATAAAAATAAAAAATAGATATTTGGAGGAATATCATGGAACATATTCAAGAAACTTGCTATCTGAAAGTTTTGGTATTGGCCTCTTTAAATAGAGAAGTCAATATAGTAACAGACGATTATAATTGGGAAGGCCTTTTTGGAAAAAAACTCAATGTTTTTTCTTTGAGAGAATCTGTAAAAAATCTCTCAAACGAAAAACAAAAATTCCATGTTATATGGAATGAAGGTGAAAATGAAGAGGAAATTTTTGCAAAGCATGTCAAGTTTAATGGGTGGGCTGGAAGCTCATTCAATATAGCAGATCATTTAAAATCCTTAGGGATGATAGATGTAACTCTTGCAGCGTTTGTGGATCAAGGCCCACAGCTAAAAGATTTACACGATTATCTTTCTCAGAGAGGTATAAAGTTTATACCACTTTGGGCATCTAATACAGGTGTAACCTTTGTTTTCGAAGATGAAGAAAGAAAGGCAGAGTCTATCGTTTGTATGGAAAAGCCTGCGAAGATAGAAACAAGTTACAATCGAAATAAATTACTTGAACAAAGTTGGGATGTAATAATCTGTTCAAGCACCCCAGAAAATATCAATGTCTTGAATCTTATGATAGAGATATTTTCAAACAACCCTAATGCAATCAAAACGTTAATGCCCTCCTTGAAGTTGATACAGTCCGAAGATCGAGACATTAAAAAAACTTTTCAGGAGTTGATATCCATGACAACAATTTTTCAGGTCAATGATTTGGAAGCAGGAAGATATCTCAGTCTATTAAATCCTGAATCTCCCCAGAAACCATTATATAGAAGAAAATTGGTAATGGATCTTGTAAAACAGCTCTATGTGCCAGTTCTTATTGTAACAATGGGAGAATGGGGAAGTGCTGTTGTTGTGTCAGATCATGAAAAAGAACCAAGACAAATTCATCAAGAGGCTTTGAAGCCAAAATGGAGTATTAAATCAACTGTGGGAAGTGGTGATGCTTTCCATGCAGGATTCGTAAGGGTTTATGCTCAAGCAGAAGAGAAGCACAATGATGATTCACTTGATCTTGCTACAAGGATGGGCTCTGAAATGGCTATACGTAATCTTTGCACTTGGGGCGCAAATATGTCTCAGGATGAAAGCAAAAAAATGCTTCCTATAGAATTTTTATCTATAGTAAGGAGCTATAGATAAAGAAAATATAACTAAGGCGTTCCGCTTCGCGGAACGCCTTAATTTTTTATTTTATGAATTTATTTTTTTTGTTAATTTGTAATAAGGATCATTTTTGAAGTCTTTATATTTTCCAAGTATTGGCTTCATATATTCAAAATATTCTTTTGTAGCTTCAAATTTGTCCCAATTAAAGTATTTATTATTTAGTGATTTGAATTTTGTAGTTTTACTGAGTTCTATATTTGATATTTCTAACTTATTACCTTTTCTTATAATATTTGCCATTTTTCCAAAAATTTTTTGTCTTACAAGTTTTATAGCTTCTTTTCCTAATTTTATAGAAAGTTCTGAATCAATTTTTGTTGCAGGTCCAGTTTGTAAATAATTTCCAGGATATAATGCTTTTACAGTTACATTTCCCATATATTTTTTTATTTCTTCTTGCAAACCAATACTTATATAATTTTTTCTTTTTACATTATAATCATCATTTTGTGTAAAATCAAAAGATTTTAAATTTATATCAAACTGTGCTTTTTCACCAACTACAAGTACGGCATAGTTTCCATTTTTTTCATATTTATCTAATAATACTTTTATAACTTTTTTGAAATTTACTTTTTTCTCTGGTGGAATAATGATATCTGCCCCACCATAACAAGCTGAAGCTGTAAGCCAAGCAGCATCTTGACCCATACCCTCTATTATAAACACACGAGAGAGAGAATATGCAGCATCATATTTTATTTCTTTTACATACTCACTAAAATAATGAGCTGCACTTGCAAATCCTGGGCAGTAATATGTGCCACTTAAATCATTATCAATTGTTTTTGGTATTGCTACTATATTTATTTTTTCTTCTTTGAATAATCTATTTGCTGCACCAAGAGTATCATTTCCACCAATTGCTATTATTGCATCTATATTTTTTTCTTTTAAATTTAATTTTATTTCATCAATATTTCCTTCATCTCCGAATGGATTTGTTCTACTAGATTTCAAAAAACTACCTCCTCTATTTTTTATAATTTCTGGGTAAATATTTGATATATCTACCATTTTTCCATTATTTAAAACACTTCTCCATCCATACAAACCGCCAAGCACTTTTATGTTGTATTTTTTTGCTTCTTTTAATATTCCATATAGCGTTGGGTTTAGTGCTGAAGTAATTCCTCCACCAGTAAATACTAATATAGTTTTATTTTTCATATATTTTTAAATTATTTAATAACTTAAATATAACAAAAAATCCTTTCAAAATAAAGGATTTTTTATGTGTTATTTTATATTAAACTTTTTTATAAACAGTTATTATAGTTTGGACTTTCATACCAGAACTGGGAGAAATTATACCAAGTTGTTTGCTTGATAATTTAGTTAATGATTGAAAAATTTCGTCCATTTCTTCACCTGAATAATGATGTATGAATCTTTGAACTTTTCCTTTATCAGGACCATCACTAAAAACTGCCGTTGCAATATTTTTTAAACCAGTTAGCTCTTTTCCAATTTTGTATCTTTCTTCATAATCTTTGGAATACGTTGCTTCACACAACCACAAAATACCATTAGTTTTCAATACTCTAATTAGTTCAGTAGCGGCATATTGTGCTTCTTCTTTATCAATAATACTTACAAAAACATATGGAACTGTTATGGCATCAAAAGTTGAATCATTAAAAGGTAATCTTTCCGTGATGTCTGCTTTAATATATGTAATATTTGAATTTCTTTGATTGTTTTCTTTTAAAGCATTTTTATTAATATCTATACCAGTAACTATATAATTTTTTTTATGTAAATATTCTGATACTTTTCCAGAACCACAACCAACATCTAATATTGTAGATTTCATTTTAATAAACTTTGTCAATTCTTCTCCTGGAAAATAAACTCCAGCTAATATTTTTTCTGGTTTTTCATTAGACCAATATTGTTTATTTATTTCATCTTCTTTCATATAAATTTCCCCCCATAATAGAATTTTAATAAATTATACAATTATTCTCGCATACTTTAATCTAAAAGTAAAACAAAAAAACACCATAATCGCTGGTATTTTCTTGGCATGCTGAGACGAGCCATCTCGGTCTCTTTGACCTCTCAGCTGATGGCAGAACGTCGTGAAGGATGTTAGAACAATAATAAAGAATTATGAGGGATATATCCATATTCCTGATTTGAGAGATGTGGAATAGTTTAGCCCCCCTACCCTGACTCACTATTGTTTTCTCAACCTTTCTTGACTTATAAAATTAACTGCTAAAATAGTTGCTATAGGGACAGCTAAAACAAGTCCAATACTACCAGTCAAAGCTCTAACGATTTCTGTGGCCATCATTTCATTGTCTATAACCTGATTAAATGTTAAAAATGGTTCTTGTTTAATACTAAATAAGATAAGAAGCGGTAAAGACGCTCCAGCATATGCTAAAAATAAAGTATTTACCATTGAGCTTAAATGAGAAACACCCACTCGCATAGCTTGTTTATAAATTTGATTTTTTGATAATTCTGGATTTGATATTTTTAATTCTTTAACCAGTGCTACTTGAGAAATAATTACATCATCTAAAACACCCAATGCACCAATAATAATACCCGCCAGCAATAAACCTTTAATATTTATATTTCCATCACCAAGCCCCACCAAGTAAGTAGCTTCTTCACTTGCAAAGCCAGTTAATTTTGTTATTGATGAAAACCAAATAGACAACAATCCTGTAATTACTAGAGAAATTAAAATAGAAAAAATAGAAATTGTTGAAGTTTTTTTAAGTCCCTCTGTTATGTAAACACCAAAAATTAGAATAAATAATGAACCAAGTATTGTAATAAAAAGTGGGTCTGCTCCAGATAATATTTTTGGAATAATAAATTTTAATATAACTAAAAATGTTAACAATAATACAACCAAAGCTCTAACCCCCTTAAATTTTCCAATAATTACTACAGTCAAAATAAATAATAAAACCAACCAATATATACTATTAGTTCTAGAGAATCCTATAACATAAAAATTTTCCGCTCCGTCTGGTTCAGCGCTGTAATGAACCAGAACTTTTTCTCCAACTTTGTATTCACTGGCAGACGAAACATCATATACTGTTCCATCAAAAACTATTTCTTTGTCTTTCCAATTATCTTCAAGTCCTATGAGTTTTAATTTTTGTTGAATTGATATTGAACCATCATCACGTGGTGTGTTTTTATTTTCAACTACCTCTACGACTCTGGCTTTGAAAATTTCTTCTTTTCCTTTATTTTGTAAATTTATTTCTTGAGGCATGTTTTCTTCTAATATCATTTCCTCATTAGAATTATCTATGCTATTCTCTTGTGCATTTACAAAATTTATATCTAAAAACAAACTAAATAAAAAGGCTGGAAATAAGATAAAAAATAATAATAATTTAATTTTCATATTGAATTAAAAATTAAATAAAAATAATTTTAAAAAAATTATTTCTTTTTTATCTCTTTATTGATTTCTTCTTCACTAAGTTTTTTTGTACAGAAAAACCAATCATAACAATGCATTTCTTCTTTATTTTCCATTCTTTCTTTTGCAACACCACATGAACCTGCGGTTGGAACAATTACATCATCGCCCGGTCTCCAATCTGCTGGTAATGCTACTGAAAATTTGTCAGCGGTTTGAAGTGCAATTAAAACTCTATATAGTTCATCAAAATTTCTTCCTAAACTTAATGGGTAATAAATTATTGTTCTTATGATTCCTTTTGGGTCTATAAAAAATACCGCTCTTACGGCCTTCGTGTTGCTTTCTCCTGGTTGTATCATTCCATATTTTGTTGCTACTTCCATTGTAATGTCCTCTATTAATGGAAACTTAACTTCGACATCTTTCATGCCTCTATACTCAATTTTTTCTTTGATTGTTCTAAGCCAAGCTATATGACTATACAAGCCATCTACAGACAATCCTACTAGTTTACAATTAGTTTCATTAAATTTATTCTCCATACTCGCAAATGTCATAAACTCAGATGTACAAACTGGAGTAAAATCAGCTGGATGACTAAATAAAATAACCCAACTTCCTTCATATTGTTCTGGAAAATTGATTTCACCCTGAGTTGTTACCGCCTTAAATGATGGTGCTTTTTCACCGATTCTTGGCATTGATACAGTTTCATTTGTTTGTTTTGCTTCTTCCATAATTTTTTATTTAATTATTAATTATTTCAAATTATTTTTTTATAATTTTAATTGCTTTTCCATTAATTAGTGCATCTGCTATTTTTTTATAAGCTGAATAAAGTATTCTCTGATATGTACTTGTTGATGTATGCATTTTTTTTGCTGCTTCTTGTTGTTCCAAATCATTTATATGACGTAAACGGTAGGCCTCTATTTCTTCAATAGTAAGATCTACAACCTCAAGTTCCCTCATAGGAATTCCCTGGGGTTTAAAATAAGTAATATTTGGATTAAATTCTATTTTTCTACAAAGTCTTGGTCTTGGCATATTATTTAGCTGTCCAACCACCATCAACATAAATGACACTACCAGTTACATAACTTGTTTCATCAGAAGCTAAATAAACAGCAGCGCTAGCAATATCCTCAGTTTTGCCTACATAAGCCAGTGGCGTTGATGATGTTATTAAATTATTAATTTCCTTTTGAGCTAAAACATCTTTTGTCATATTAGTTTCAATAAAACCTGGTGCAATAGCGTTAACCCTTATATGATAAGATGCTAAATCAAGTGCGCCAGCATGAGTAAGTTGAACAACCCCACCCTTAGAAGCACAATAAGCAATAGCCCCATTAAAACCAACTTTTCCTAAAATTGAACTTAAATTTATAATTGAACCCCCAACACCCTTAGTCTTCATAGCTTTTGCAGCAGCACGCATACCAAACATTGTCCCTGAAAGATTGATACTAATAGTTTTATCCCAACTTTCATCAGTAATATCTAGTATTCCACTATTTCCACCTATACCAGCATTGTTAACCATAACATCTAACTTTCCAAAATGCTCTATTGTCTTGTTAATTAAATCATCTACTTCTCCTGACTTTGATACATCACATTTTATAAACAAAGCCTTTTCTCCAAATTTTAATACTAGAGAATTATCATTATTTATATCAGAAAATACAACTCTAGCACCCTCACTAATAAATTTTTCAGCTATAGCAAAACCTATACCTGAACCCGATCCAGTAACTATAGCGACCTTATTTTCTAATCTCATATAATTTTATATTTTTAATACTAATACCAAATTAATTATAGCAAATTTTATAATCTATGTATGTAAAAGAAGGTGTTTCGGCCCCCTTTTTTATATAGGGAACCGGTTTCTGCACCTTCTTTTATTTTTCATTTTTTAATGCTTGCTTTTCTGCTTTAATTATTTCTAATTGTTCTAAAAGCATTTTTTCATCATCTTCTAATGCCTGTAATTCATTTTTTGGAGACATGAATCTTCTAAATCCGAAACTATTTCTACAACCATAACCCAATCCCATTCCATTTCCACAACGACCCATTCCGCGACCAGTCATTGGGCCTTGTCCCATTGGACCTGTTCCATTTAATCTTGGCATATATTTATTCCTTTCTATAATTAATTAAATTTAGGCAACCCGATCTTTATTTATCGCCTATTATGAGTATATACCCATAACTATATTATGTCAAACAATAATATTATATTTAGTTCTAACCCTAACTTAGAGTATTAAAAAAACACTGATTATATCAATGTTTTTTTCATGGCAGGGGCGGTAAGAATCGAACTCACGTTACTGGTTTTGGAGACCAGAGTCCTACCACTGAACGACGCCCCCATCACTTAATTATATAAAATAAACCCTCTGAACTAAATAATTCAAAGAGTTTAAATGTATAAGAATAAAAGAATTATTTAGTTTCTTTATGATCTGTGTGTTTTTTGCACCATTTACAATGTTTTTTTGTAAGTAGTTTTTCTTTGATCGTTTTTTTGTTTTTGTATGTGTGATAGTTTATTCTATGACATTCATTACATTCTAATTTTATCAAATTATCTTGTGACATATTATTATAATTATTTAATTATGAATTTTTAATTTTTAATAAATTATTTAATTTTGAATTTTGAAACTAATTCATAATTAATTATTAATCATTCAAAATTGTTTAGTGGAGCCATCTGTCGGATTCGAACCGACGACCTACGGTTTACAAAACCGTTGCTCTACCAACTGAGCTAAGATGGCATATATTTTTAATTACTATTTTTAATTTTATATCTACAAATCCAACTGTCGTAGCGAAGCGGAGATCCCGCAGAATGGAATGATTGCGGGAAGCTAAGATGGCATATATTTTTAATTATTATTTTCAATTTTGAAACATTACGAATATTGTATATAAAAAATTGTTAAAAATCAATATTGATAGTTTTAAATTGAAAATGTTGGTGGGCCGGGACGGATTCGAACCGCCGAAGGCGTAGCCAGCAGATTTACAGTCTGCCCCGTTTGACCGCTTCGGTACCGACCCAAATTTAATTAAATTTTTAAATGAACTTATGTCCGCTTCCGCTAAAGCTCCGGCGGATCATTCTTATCTCTTCTTTGAAGAGTCGAATGGCTCGCCATTCGAAGTCAAGCTAAGCTTGACGAAGAATGGAGCCGTTGCGCGGATTCGAACCGCGGACTTACTCCTTACCATGGAGTTACTCTACCAACTGAGTTACAACGGCATGGTGCTAATTTGACAATAAACATTGCTCGAAAAAAATAAAAATAATGTAAAAATTACATTTTTTCTAATTTTTCTCTAAATTCTTGTATTTTTTTATTTTCCGGTTCTATGTCTAATAGCTTAGATAATGTCTTATTCCCAAGCTCTCTATCTCCCATAATTATACTTAAATTTATCAAAAAGTCAAGAAATACAGTATTTTCAGGTTCTGTATTAATAGCATTATTTATATTCTCAAAAGATTCTTCTATTTTTTCTATTTTTAAATATGTTGTTGCTAGGTTGTAATAATAATTTGCATTATTTTTTGATTTTGATATTGCTATTTTGTATTGTTCTATGGTTTTATTTAAATCACCCATGCTTTTATATATATCCCCCAATTTGTTGTATGAATCATGGTCATTTTCTTCTATTTTGATTATATATTCATATGTTTCTTTTGCTTTTTCTAATTCTTTTGATTGGATATATAAATCAGCTAATTTTTTGTATATTTCTATATTATGTACATCTAACTTCAAAGCATTTACATACTCATTTTCAGCCAAAAGCCATTTTTTATTTTGTATAAATTTTTCAGCTTTTTCTATATGTCTTAATGTATGACTTTCATTTGAAATTTTATCTTCAAAGTGTATTTTTACTAGTTTTGTCCTATATTTTTCTTCTATTTTATATAATTTACTATATTGTTTTTTTAAAAAATTAGAAGTTAAATTTAATGTAGGTTTTACAAGAATTAAAAATTTTTGCCTAAAAGCACTTACATCTCTTGTAAATTTTTGTTCTAATATTGCTTTCTTTTTTTTATTTTCTCTATATTCATCTATTTTTTCAGGCTCAATTTTTTTTAATTGTGGTATTTTTTTGAAAATTATAAATAATACTATAGATATACTAATTATGAAAATTGTTATTAATAGTATGTTAATAAACATAGATTTTATTTTCGAGCCTAACCAGCTGAGCTGGTCTTAGATCGATTTATTTATTATATCAATCAATTTTATTATATTTTTGGATTTTGTGCTATAGCTACCTACCAATACTCCATTAATATTTTTTTTTGTAATTAATTCTTTTATATTTTTGTCGTTTACACTTCCACCATAGATTAATGTAATTTTTTTGTTAAATATTTGTTCTTTTATATTTTTTTCTTTTATTATTATTTCTTTTATCAAGTTGTTCATTTTGTCAGCTTCTTTTGGATCTATATTTATTCCATTGTTTGAACTTATAGCCCAAATAGGTTCATACGCTATGAATATTTTTTTTACTTTTTTTAGATCTATAGATTTGAGAGCGGATATTATTTGTTTTTTTATTATTTGTTGTTGTTCATTTTTTTTTCTTTGTTTTAAATTTTCACCAACACATAATATTGGAATTATTTCATTCCTAAGTGCATTTTGTATTTTTTTATTTATCATTTCGTCTGACTCTGATAAGTTTATTCTTCTTTCACTGTGCCCTATCATTGAAAATTCAGTATTAAACTTTTTTAAATTTTTTGTAAGAATTTCACCAGTGTATGCACCGAATTCTTCCCAAAAGATATTTTGACTAGATAATTTTAGATTACTATTTTTTATAATTTTTGAAGCATCTGGAATACTAATATAATCACAACATACTACTAATTGTATATTTTTTAATTCTTTAATTTTTTTGTCATTCTTTAATTTTTTTAACAAGTTCAAAGTTTCATTATAATCAAGTTGCATTTTTAAATTTGCAAATATGTATTTCATATATTTTTATTTTATTTATATTTTAAGCATAGATAATGCTCCTATTGTAATTAGAGTAACTATTATACCAGACACTATTATACCTATAAATATTGGCCAAAAAGCTTTTTTTATATTTATTCCGAACAACCAAGCGGCTATAGATCCTGTCCACGCACCTGTAAGTGGTAGTGGTATAGCAACAAATAAAAATAAAGCAAATAATCCGTATTTTTGAAATTTTTCGTATGTTTTTTTTCTTGTTCTTTTGAATATTGAGTTTATAAAATTTGTCCAAAATTTTGAATATCTACTAGATATTTCTACTATTTTGTTTAATCCTAAAATTAGTATAAATATAGGAATTGTATTGCCAATAATACTGAGTATTAGAGCAATGATTGGCTTGATATTCCACATGCCAATAGCTATCGGTATTGAACCTCTTAATTCTGTTATAGGTAATGCTGCATATATTATTGTAAGCAGTTCTTTTGATTCCAAAATTTTTTGTATTAATTCCATATATAATTATTAAATATCCAAGTGGATAATGTTTTTAAATCACCAAATCTTTCATAATGAGATTCACTGCCTAAAACTATTGTTCTTATTGGGCCTTTGTTTTCATATCCTACTTCAGATACTAAGCAAAAACCAGCTTTTTCTGTGTATCCAGTTTTTCCAGCATATATATTTAGATAATTTCCTATAAGTTCATTTGTATTTGAAACGGTAATCTCTCTAGAATTTGATACTTTGAAAGTGTAATTTTTTTTGGACGTTGATTCTTTTATAATTGGATATGAAAATGTTTTTTCTAGAAGTATTGTCAAATCTGATGCTGTCGATACATTTTCAGGATCTAGTCCTGTAGGTTCTTTGAAGCTTGTATTTTTCATTCCAATTTCTTTTGTCTTACTATTCATCATTTCAATAAATTTTTCTTTTTTTATACCACTATTTTTTATTAATGTTTCTATACCATTGTTTGAAGATGTTATTATAGATGCATTAAAAAGATCTCTTAATTTTATTGTATCACCTACGGATATTTTTAATTTATTAAAATCACCTATATTATCATTGTCATTGATTATTACTTCTTTTTCCCAGTCAAAATCTTTTATTTCTACAAGTACTAATCCAGTCATTAATTTTGTAATGCTTGCTATAGATCTAATTTCATCTTTATTTTTGGACCAAAGTATTTTTTTTGATTTTACATCTTGTACTAGTGCTGACTTTGCGGAAATTTTTACACCCAATGAATCATTTGCTTTTTTTATTGGGTAATTTGATTGATTTTCTTGTTTTATTATTTCAAAAAATGTTTTGTCTTGTATATTTTTTGTTTGGAAATAAAAACTATTATTTACAGGTAATGCAATAATATTTATTATAGGAAGTATATTTGCGATTATATAAAATAAGTTCATTTTTATTTTCTAAATATTTCTAAATCTTTTTTTAATAATTCATTATTCATAACATCTCTATATCCAAGATCAATGCTTTTTTGAATTTTATTTTTATTATTTTCAAATCTTCCTATAGTATTTTGTGATGGTGATATTACTACTATTTTTGTATATCCAGGATTTTTAATATGATAATCTAAAACTTTTTCGTTTAGATTGTTTTCATTTTTTAATTTTTGAATTATATTTTTTGAAATATTTGAACTTAATAAGAAAAACATATATTCAAAGAATCTTCTTCGCCAAACTAATGATTTTTTTATATCAGGGGTTAATAATAATATTTTTGTATAACCTTCGTCTAATATTTTTTTTATAGGTGGTCTTCCGCCAATTCCAGCGTCTATATATATATTATCATTTATTTTATAGTATTTTCCATTTATCCATGGAATAGACATAGTAGCTTTTAGTATGGTAAAAAAATCTTCTTCTTTGTCTGACATGTATTCAACATCTCCATTTTTATAATTCAAAACAGGAATTATGAGTTTATTTTCTATGTTTTTTATTTTTTCTAAATTGAGTGGTATTATCTTTTCAAATATTTCATTCACTAAATAATCTAAATTTAATATAGGTTTATTGTTGAAAATATTATTTATATTATATAATTTTTTACTTGGAATATAATTTGTCCATATATGTTCCATGTCTTCTTGTTGTCCTGCCATAAAATATGCAAGCGCCGGAGCTCCAGATGATGCACCAAGATACATATCAAAGTTATTTATTCCAAGTTCATGTAAAGCGCGTAGTACACCAGTGTAATATGTCGCTTTATATGCTCCACCTAGAGTTACTATTGCGGTTTTATCATTACTCATCTTGATTTTGTTGATTTATAATATCTTGAATTATTTGATTTTTGTTCAAATTTTCATAGTTTGGAAGTTCTTCTATGTTATTTATCCCTAAATATTTTAAAAAGTCAACTGTTGTATTATAAATATCAGACATTTTTTCTTTATCAAATTTACATTCTATAAGACCTTTTATAAGTAAATTTTTTAAAATTAAACTACAATTTATGCCTCTTATTTGTTCTATTTCAGATTTTGTTATAGGAGATCTATAAGCTATTATTGTAAGTGTTTCAAGTGATGCGTCTGTGAGATTGCTGTTTAACTCTTCTTTTATAATATCTTTTATAATATTTTCACATTCTGGGTTTGTTGTAAATTGTATTTTTCCCCATGATTCAATTAAATGTATGCCACTTTCTTTTGTATTGAATTTTTCTTTGATTTTTTCGATTAATTCTTTTGTATCTTTTGTGTTAATTTCTAATTTTTCTGATAAATATTTTGTGGATATTGGCTTGTCAGATATTAATAATATACTTTCTATATATTTTATATATTCATCCATATTTTTTATTTTTCCCGCTAAGCAGGATTATTTATTTAATTTTTAACTGGAGGCTGATTCCTACCTACCGGACAGCGGAAATTGTTATTTCTTCAAACATGTATTCTTGATTTACCATTATATCACGTTGTCTTATAAGTTCTAACATTGCAAGAAAAGATACTATTACTTCGGTTTTATTTTTTCTGTCTTTTATAAATTCAGAAAAAGATATATTATTTTTGGAATTTATAAGATTTCTAATATGATCTATCTTTTCTTTTATATTTATTGTCTTTTCAATTAACCTTTTTGGCAATATACTTATAGGTTTTAAGTTACTTATTAATAAATTGAATTTTTTTTCTAAAATTTCTTTATTTATATTGTTTGGTGCTATAAATCCTTGTTTTATTTTTACAAGTTTTGTTTCTCTAGAATATGTAAAATATTTTTTTCTAATAATTTTTTGTAAAATCTGTTTTGCGTCATAGTATTGTTTGTATATTTTTAGAATTTTTTCCAGGTCTTTGCTATCATCTTCATCAGTACTATTTATTATCTCTGGTAATATGAGTCTGGATTTTATATAAATAAGTTTTGCTGCAATTACCAAAAAATCTGCTATTTCATCAATTCCAAGATTTTCGGAATTATCTATATAGTTTATATATTGATCCGTAACTTGCGAAAGAGATACTTGACTTATATCAAGCTCATTTTCATCTATAAGTTTTAGAAGTAATTCTAAAGGACCTTCAAATTTTTCAAGCTTATATTCTAGCATTATTTTTTTACTTTCTTTGTAATTTTTTTAACTATTTTCTTTTTTTGAGTAACTTTCTTCTTGATTTTTTTAATTGGTTTTTTTGCATTTTTCTTAGGTTTTATAACCTTTTTTCCACCTCCACTTAAGTTTCGGCGGACAAGTATTTTTTTAATTTTTTTAAATTTTTTTGTAATTCCAAATTTAGCTACACTAGCTTCTTGATGTTTTACAAAATCACTTACTTTTATTTTCAAACTTTCTGTCAAACTTCCTGATGAAAATATTGCATCTTTTAATTTTGATAATTCATATTCCACAACAACTGGAATTTTGTAAATATCACCAAAAACATGAGCTGTTCCTGGTTTTATTCCTAATTTTTCCATCAAAACTTTTTCTTTTGGAATTTTTATATCAATTTCTTTAGCGCCAAATTGTTTTGCTAATTTTTTGAAATCAATATTTTTGTCAGCTGACAAAAGAACAAGTGCAAAATTATTTTTTACTTTTACAATTAGTGATTTTACAATTTGTTTTGGATGAACTTTTAATGTTTGTGAAGCATCATAAGATGTATAAACTTTTTTATGTGGGACTATTTCATGCTTCAAGTTTGTTTTTTGAATATGATTTATAATTTTTTTATCCATATTATTAGCTTTCAGCTGTTAGCTATCGGCTATCAGCTTTTGAATGCTGACGGCTTATTGCTAACGGCTATTTTTTGTATTTAATTGGTAAATGCTCTTGAATTCCTAATAATTGTTTTGCTAATTTTTTTCCATGATTTGTAAGTATTACTTTTTCTATAAATATTTTTTCTTTTGTTTTTTTACAATATGCAATTATGAGGTCTCTATCTATCAATCTATTCAAACTTTTTATAATTATATTTTCTATATCTTTTGGGATATTTTTTTTGTTTTCATAAAATTTGAAAAATATATTTTTATTTATATATCTATCTTTGCAATTAAAAGATATTTTTAATATATACTTTTGTAAGCTAGATAATTTTTCCATACGAATTGTAATACTAATATAAATATATTATTTTTTATTTTTCAATTTTTCATTTATTTCTAATCCCAATTCATCAAACTGACTTTTTGTAATTTCTGATGGACTATCCATCATTGGGTCTCGTCCATCTGAAGTAAGTGGAAATGCTATTACTTCTTTTAGGGTTTTTTCTCCCATCAAAATCATCATGAGACGTTCTACTCCAAGTGCAATTCCGCCATGGGTAGGTACGCCATATTTGAATGCTTCAAAATAATGTTTGAATTCACTTTTTTGTTTATCTGTGAAGCCAATTAAATCCCAAACTTTTTCTTGAATTTTCATATCATGAATTCTTATTGCTCCTCCACCAAGCTCAAATCCATTTAATGCTAAATCATTTTGATAAGATTTTACTTTTCCTGGATCTATGTCCAATAATTCAATATCAGACTCTTGAGGCGCAGTAAACATATTGTGAGATGGTGCCCATTTGTCACCAGCTCCAACAAATTTATCCTCATCAGATTGCTCTACAAATAGTGGAAAATTTACAATCCAAGTAAATGCTAATTCATTTGCATTGTTTTTGTCCTTTCTTAGGTCTGGTTTATCGCTACCATATTTTTCTACCGCTTCACTGTGATCAATTCTTGGCCAAGGTTTTTGTGTTATAGTTTTTTCAGGAAATAATTTTTCTACCATTTCACTAATCATATTTTCTATCAAATTCAAAATATCATCCTGAGAAAAAAATGATGTTTCAATATCAACTTGATAAAATTCTCCTGGAGATCTATCACTTCTTGCATCTTCATCTCTGAAACAAGGAGCTATTTGAAAATAACGTTCCATTCCGGCAATCATAAGTAATTGTTTGTATTGTTGGGGTGCCTGAGGAAGTGCAAAAAATTTTCCTTTATGAAGTCGTGATGGAACTATATAATCTCTTGCTCCTTCTGGGGTTGATTTTGTAAGAATTGGAGTTTGTATTTCTGTAAAATTTTTATTATGCAAATAATTTCTCAAAAAATGAATAACTTCATATCTACTTTTTAAATTTTTTATCATTCTTTCATGACGCAAATCCAAATAGCGATATTTTAATCTTAATTCTTCATTTGCTTGACGGTCCTCATTTTCTATTTCAAATGGCGGAACTTCTGATTTGCTTACAATTTTCAAATCTTTTGCGAGTAATTCTATTTCACCAGTAAGAATTTCAGAATTAATTTGTTTTTCCCCTCTTTTTTGAATAATACCTTTAATTTCAACAACCGTTTCACATCCCAAATCTTTTAAAATTTCTCCATCTGTCATTTCACTTGGAACACAAACTACTTGTAAAATTCCTGTTGAGTCTCGAAGATCAAAGAAAACAAGTTTTCCCATTTTGCGAAGTCTATGAATCCAACCAGCTACAACAACGCTTTGTCCCGGTTCTATTTTTATTGTTTCGTTAATGTAAGTTTTCATAAGTTTAATTTAAAATGATGAATTTAAAATTAAGAATAAATTATTGAATTAATTAATTTTGAAATTTAATCAAAATTCAAAATTAGAAATTCTAAATTACTTTTTAAGGTTTAAAACGATTTAATGTTCTAGGAAATGCAATTGTCTCTCTTATATGATGAACTCCTGTAATCCATCTAACCATTCGCTCAAGTCCAACTCCAAAACCAGAATGAGGAACAGAACCATATTTTCTAATATTCAAATACCACTCGTAATCCTCTACTTTGTATTTTCTTATATTTAATTCTTCCAATAATTTTTCATAGTCCTCTTCACGTTGACTTCCGCCAATTACTTCACGGGCTTCTTCAGGTGCTATCAAATCAGCATTTACAGCTCGCATCATTCCTCTTTCATCTTTGTATTTTTTCATATAAAATGCTTTTACTGCAAATGGATAATCTTCCACAAAAACAGGAACTTTATAAATATTACCAATTTCTGTTTCTTCTTCTGTTGTAAGGTCGTCATCATAGTCAACTTTCATTCCGCGATCTTCAAACATTTTTTTGATATCATAATGTTTTATTCGCAAAAATGGTTTTTCTATAATATCTTTCATAATACTCGTATCTCTTTCCAAAATTTCTAACTCTTGTTTACAATTATCCAGTGTATCTTTTAAAATTCTCTTTACAAGAGCTTCTTGAATATCTTCACTCTCTTGTCCACTGCAAAATGCCATTTCAGCATCCATCATCCAAAATTCGCTTAAATGATTTCTAGTTTTACTTTTTTCAGCACGAAAAACAGGACCAAAATCATAAGCTCTTCCAAAACTCATAATTCCTGCTTCAAGATAAAGCTGTCCTGATTGAGTAAGATACATTTTTTTCTCATCATAATATTTGAGACCAAAAAGTTCTGTTGTATCCTCACAACTTGTTGGTTGAAGTATAGGAGTATCAAATCTTATAAAGTTATTTTCTGCAAAGTAATTTGTAATTGATCTAAAAACAGAATCTCTAATTCGAAGTATTGCCCAAGGAGTTTTGCTTCTAAGATACAAATCACGATTATCAAAAAGAAAATCTGGACCGTGATCCTTGTTTGAAATTGGATACTCAGGTGCAATTTGTAAAATTTTCAAATCTTTTACTTGAATTTCATATTCTTCTTTTTTTGGATGTTTTGTGACTATTCCAGATAATTTTACAGAAGTTTCTTGTGTAATTTTTTCGCAATTATTCCAGACATCAGGATTTACATTATTTTTTGATACAATAGCTTGAATAAATCCACTTCCATCACGAAGTTGCAAAAAATAAATTTGTCCAGAAGATCTAAAATTATAAACCCAACATTTTATATTAACTTCTTTGTCTAAAAATTTTGATATATCTCCTAATAATATTTGCATAATAAATAGTTTATTTATAAATAGTATAATAACAAAAAGTAATGAAGAATCATCCTTTTTTAATTTATTTGTATTTTATTGTATTTATCTTAATTATAGTATCAATTTGAGTGCTTGGCAATGATAAAAAACAGAGCCCGCTGAATCTAATCAGCGGGCTTTATTGTTGTTTTTATGATACTTTTTTCTTTTTTTGAACAGCTGTGTTATTTTGCTGTCCATTTGTTGTGTGACAGCTCTTTTCAGTACCGTAGTGTTAACTACATTAGATAGTATTACAACTCTCCAAATTTCTACATCCAATGTTTTTCTCATAGCCTTGTAGAAGTTCAGATGATTTTTGGAAATCTCATTTTTTCTATGAATTAGATTTTCTCTCAAACCATTATAAAGACTATTTTGAGAACAGTAGTTAAAAATATAGAGAAAATCTGTGTGCCAATTGGCTATTATTATCCCCTTGTCATTTTCATTATTTAATCCTTCAATAAAATTCTCAACTTCTTTATTAGGTATTTTTGCAAGATGATGAGTTATGTTTTTACTCATAGTCTTTTTGTGGTCTTTATCAGTTATAAGTTTGATGCCTACTACAAGAGTTGTTAAAATGTCTTTATTCATTATTCCTCCATGTCGTCCGAAGCCTTGGCGAAGGATGACATTCCCTTTTTATTTTTTGTGAAATAGCATTATCACATATTATAGAAAAAAAATCAAGTATTTTTTATAAAAAAATTCAACATTTTGTTGAATTTTATTTTATGATTTATATTACAGTTTTTAAAAATACTCTACCCTATGCAATGTTATACTTTCTAATATTCCTATTGCCAAAAGACTTGTCCATATAGAACTGCCACCATAACTTACAAAAGGAAGTGGTAATCCTATAACAGGGGCTATTCCTATATTCATAGCTATATTTAAAAAAGATTGACTAAAAAACATAGCAAAAAATCCTATTGCCATAAATATAGCAAAGTTATCATTTGTACTTTTTGTTATAAAAACTATTCTAATTAAAATAATTATTATAAGAGATATTGTTAATATTGAACCTATAAAACCAAACTCTTCTGATATTACTGCAAATATAAAATCTGTCCTCTGCTCTGGTAAAAAATTTAACTGACTCTGACTTCCTAGTCCAAATCCACGACCAGTTATTTTTCCAGATCCAACAGCTGTTATTGATTGTGTAAGGTTGTATCCAGTTCCTAGTGGATCTTTTTCTGGATCAAGAAAAGTAAGTATTCTGTTTCTGTGATAATCTTTCAAAAAACCAAACCATCCAGCAAGTAAAAGTACGGCTATTAACAAAAAGATAGTTATTACTTTTTTCTTATCTATTTTTGTAAATAAAATCATTACTAGCCAAATTGCAAAAAGTATTAAAGCAGATCCCATATCTGGTTGAGCTGCTACAAACGCCATCATAGAAAAACTTACAAAAGCAGAAACTATAATTGGTTTCCAGCTATATATACATTCTTTTGCATGTCTGGATAGGTAAGTGGCTAAAAATATTATTAATGCTATTTTTCCAAGTTCTACTGGTTGAAATTGAAATCCAAAAATTTGTAACCATGCACTAGCTCCTCTTATTACTCGTCCTGTTAAAAGCACAAATCCAAGAAGAATGAATGTAATAATAATAAATAATTTATAATAAGATTTGAGAAATCTATAATCAGTAAAAGATACTATTGTTAATATTATTATTCCACTTAATGCAAATATTAACTGTCTATTGAAAAATATCATTTTTGTATCTACATTGCTTAGGGCTATACTATATATACTAAGCAATCCTATAGTTAACAGTAAAAAAACTGCAACTAGCAGTAAGATGTCTATTCTCGTGAAATTTCTTACAGATATCTTCATCTAGGTTTAATATAGTTATTTTTATCTAATATATTTGTTTCTGATTCTATTTTTAGCTTTATGTATGATGGTAATTTGTAAAACCAACTTGTTTGTAACTTTTTTTCTTCTCCAGAATAAAAATTTTGTGTATTTATTTGATTTACAGCTACTATCTTTGTACCTAAATACAAAAATACATAAAATTTGGATTCAAGCCATGAATATGTTGATTTATTTGTTACTGAAAATTCTGCTATACTCCTTGATTTTTCAGCATCATTGATTATAAGATTTTCATTACTTATTTCAAAAATATTTTGTGGTAATTGTTCTAATTCATAATCTAGAAATTTTTTCCATGTTATTGAAACTATTTCTATGTCAACTTTTCTTATTATACTTGTTTTTATATTGAAGTCTATTAATTTTTTTGTTTCATTTGGTAATATAAATACCTCTTTTGTTTCGCTATAATCTTTATCATTGTATATAAATCTATATTTTAGATTTGTTACTGCGATTTTTGGATTTGGATTTTTTACACTTATCACTACATCATAATATTCACTTCCTGATTTTATAATATCTTTGTTTCCTATTATTAAACTTTGAATTTGGTTTTTTTGTTTCCAAGATATAAAGTTTATAGAATTTTTTAATCCCTCTTGTATATTAATATTTTCTTTTTTTATTTTAATAAATTGATAAATGGATATGGAAAAAAATATAATGGAAATAATTATTATTAATAGCATTATTAATTTTTTTATTTTTGCTTTGTTTCTTATGTACCAAAGGCTTCTTTCTATATCTTTTTCTGGAGTTTGATCTTGTATTTGTATTATCATATCTTTATTTTACATTTTTTTAAAAAAAATGTGAAATGTGGTACAATAAATTTGTTAGATATTTAAAAAATAAAAATAAAAATATGATAGAAAGTTCAAAAGATATTTTAAATTTAGTTATAGCATTTTGTATTTTATGGTTTACGGTCTTTGTATGTTGGTTTATTTATTATATGATTTCTACAATAAAAAAAGTACACGATTCTATAAATTTTTTTCATACAACACTTTCATCTTTTAATGAGCTTGTTGAAACAGTTAGAGATAAGATTAATGGTTCAGCAAGTAATTTTAAATTGATTGGAATGCTTATTGAAAAAGGAGTTGAAATTATAAGTAAAAAAATAAAAAATAAAACAAAAACAAAATCTTCTTCTAGTATTTTTTCTGAAAAAAAATCGAAAAAATAGTTTGTTTTTGTTTTTTGATAATCAAAAAAGTGAGGTTGTTTCTCATTTTTTTGTTCCCATTCAGTAGAATGGATTGTAACATTTTTGTAATATTTTAAACGATATGAGTTTTATACATTTACACAATCATAGTCATTATAGTCTTTTAGATGGTTTGCCAAAAATAAAAGATCTTGTTTTGGCTGCAAAAAATCATGGTATGTCAGCTCTTGCTATTACAGATCATGGTGTTATGTATGGGGTAATAGAATTTTATCAAGAATGTTTAAAACAAGGAATAAAACCAATAATAGGTGTAGAATTTTATCTTGCAAGAAGAAGTAGAAATGATAGAAAACCAGGAATAGATACAAAACCTTATCATTTAATACTTCTCGCAAAGAATAATCAAGGATACAGCAACTTATTAAAACTTACTTCAATAGCTCATTTGGAGGGTTTTTATTATAAGCCAAGAATAGATTGGGAACTTTTGGAAAAATATCACGAAGGGTTAATATGTGCTACGGCATGCTTGAATGGTCAAATACCAAAAGCTATTTTATCTGGTGATACTGTTGGAGCTGAACAATTGACAAAAAAATATAAGGATTTGTTTGGTGAGGATAATTTTTATTTGGAAATGCAATATCACCCAAATGAGCCAGATCAACTAAAAGTAAATAATGAGCTTATAAAATTATCAAAAAAATATAATGTTCCTTTACTGGCTACAAATGATACTCATTATATAAATATTTCTGACTCTTCTGTTCAGGACATACTTATGTGTATGCAAAGTAAGAAAAAAATAGATGATAAAGATAGAATGAATATGACGGATTTTGATTTGTCTTTTATTTCTCCAGAAAAAATGATGGAAAATTTTTCGAGTACTCCAAGTGCTATAGAAAATACACAAAAGATTGCTGACATGTGTAATGTTGAAATAGAGCTTGGAACAATAAAATTACCCCACTTTGATTTACCAGAAAATGAAACTGCCGATAGTCATTTAGAAAAATTATGTAAAAAAGGTATTGAAACAAGATTTGGAAATAATCCAAAAAATTTGGATATAATAATAGAAAGATTAAATTATGAATTGGATGTTATAAATAAAACTGGTTATGCATCTTATTTTTTAATAGTAGCTGATTTTGTTAATTGGGCAAAAGAACATGAAATTGTTGTTGGTCCAGGTCGTGGTAGTGCAGCAGGATCTCTTGTTTCTTATCTCATGAATATAACAGATATTGACCCATTGAAATATAATTTGATTTTTGAAAGATTTTTAAATCCAGAAAGAGTTTCTATGCCCGATGTTGATATTGATTTTGCTGATGTAAAAAGAGCTGAAATTATAAAATATGTTGAACAAAGATATGGTTCAACTCATGTTTCTCAAATAATTACTTTTGGAACTATGGCGGCCCGTGCTGCAATAAGAGATGTTGGTAGAGTTTTGAATTTTAATTATACTTTTTGTGATAAGCTTGCAAAAATGATACCTATGTTTTCTACATTAGAAGAAGCTATGGTTATGAGTCCAGAATTAAAAGATGCTTATAAAAATGACAAAGATGCAAAGACTGTAATGGATTTTGCAAAAAAATTGGAAGGCGTAGCAAGACATCATTCTATGCATGCTTGTGGAGTGCTTATAAGTAAAGATGAACTTGATAAAACAGTGCCACTTCAATACGCTTCATCAAGTGATCAAACTGTAATATCTCAGTACTCACTTCATCCAATAGAAGATCTTGGACTTTTGAAAATGGATTTTTTAGGTCTTAAGAATCTTACAATTTTGGAAGATGTTATTGATATTATTAGAAAAATACATGGCAAAAAAATAAAATTAGAAGATATAAATTTAGAAGATAAAAAGACCTTTTCACTATTTCAAACAGGACAAACAACTGGAGTATTCCAACTTGAATCTTCTGGTATGAAAAAATATCTAAAACAATTAAAACCAAATAAATTTGAAGATATTATCGCTATGGTTTCTTTGTATAGACCTGGGCCTATGCAATTTATTCCAGATTTTATTGATGGAAAACATGGCAATAGAAAAATAATTTATGATGATTCTAGATTAAAACCAATACTTGAAGAAACTTATGGTATAGCTGTTTATCAAGAACAGGTCATGGAAATTGCAAAAAAATTAGCTGGTTTTTCTTATGCTGAAGCGGATGTTCTACGAAAAGCAGTAGGTAAAAAAATAAAAGAATTATTAGACGAACAAAAGGACAAACTTATATTGGGTATGACAGAAAATGGAATATCTTCAAATGTGGCAAAAAAAATATGGAATTCTATAGAACCATTTGCTTCATATGGTTTCAACAAAGCTCATGCTACTTGTTATGCTCTTATTGCATTTCAGACTGCATATTTCAAGGCAAATTATCCTACCGAATTTATGGCAGCGCTTTTAACAGCAGATCAAAATGATACTGAAAAATTGGCTTTTAAAATAAAAGAAACAGAAGAAATGGGCATAAAAGTTTTAGCTCCTGATATAAATAAAAGCTACTCTACGTTTACTGTTTTAAGGGATGAGCTTAGACAAGGTCATAAAAAAATTAGATTTGGTTTGAATGCTATAAAAAATTTGGGAGAAAATATAGTAAAAACAATTATTAAAGAAAGAAAATCAAATGGAGAATTTAAAAATATTGAAGATTTTTTATCTAGAATTCAAAATAGAGATCTAAATAAAAAATCCCTTGAGAGTTTGATAAAAGCGGGAACTTTAAATGATTTTGGAGATGCCAATGTTCTTTTGAAAAATTTAGACAAACTTTTGGAATTTAATAGAGTAAGAAGAAGAGAAAATGAAAGTAATCAATCTAATATATTTTCTGGTATTAGTTCCAAGGAAGATTTTTCTATAAAACTTACTCCTTATCCATCTGTTGATAATAGAGAAAAATTATCATGGGAAAAAGAAATGCTGGGTCTCTATATTACAGGACATCCGTTTAAATCTGTTTGTGCCAAATTAAAAGATAAAATTATTCTTATTGAAGAATTAAAAGATTTAAAATCTGAAGAATTGGTAAAAATAGGTGGTGTCGTAAATACAATTCAGAAAATTGTGACGAAAAAGAATAAAACAATGTTTTTTGTTGATTTGGAAGATAATACATCAAGTATAGAAATAGTAGTTTTTCCAAAAGTATTAATACAATTTCAAAGTTTAATTCAACAAGATGCTATGATTATTATAGAAGGTAGATTGAGTTATAAAGATGATAAAGCAAAAATATTAGCAGAAAATATTTGGGCTATAGATGATTTTTTGGAAAATGGTTCTATAAATGCACAACATAGTCCAGTTGTTATCAAAATAGATGATAAATTAAGAGAGGAACAAATAGCAGAATTAAAACAACTTTTTAGAGATAATAAAGGTATGTCCCAAGTATATTTTAGTATTAGAAATAATGGCAACTACAAAGAAGTTAAAACAGAGTTCAAGATTGCAAATTCACAAACACTGATGAATATAATAAATAGGATTTTATATGAGTAAAATCTTTTATAAAGTAGTTATTTGTATTATAATATAGTTATATAAAATAAATTCCAGAATAACTGGACAAAAAAATATGGAACAACAACAAAAAACAAAAGCTAGCTCAATAAGTGCAGCCTATAAAAAAATAGTTAGTGTTTTTATAATAATTGCTATCGTTTTAGTTTCTACAATATTATATTTTTCTTTGGCTAAAGCAAAGATTTATTTGAAGGTAAATAGTCAGCCAGCAAAGATAGATTTTACAACTCAAGTAAAAGAAAATGTAGAAGACAATAATTATTTAGAAACAAATATTTTACCAGGTAGAATTTTGGAATTAGTTATTGAAAAAACAAAAGAATTCAAAGTTGTAAAAAAAGAAAAAGCATCTGATAAATATGGTGGAATTATGACAGTTACAAATAATCAAGGAATAAGTCAACCACTCGTTAAAAATACTCAATTTCAATCTGAGAATGGTAAAATTTTTAGAACCCAAGAGGCTATTGTTATTCCAGCAAATGGCAAAATTGATGTTTATGTTTTAGCTGATGGAACTGGAGATGATTACAAGGCAGAACCAGGAAAGTTTGTGATAATAAAACTTAAATCAGAAACACAAAAATTTGTTTATGGAGAAACAAAAGAAGAGATGGCTCAAAAAGCATTTACTACAAATGAATTAACAGATTCTGATATAAAAGAGGCAAGTGTAGAACTTACAGAAGATTTAAAAGCAGACGCAGCTTTTAAATTAAAAGCGTTATTGTTAAAAGATGAAAATCTTCCAGATTCAGCAATTATAACAGATATAATTGCTGAAGAATCAAATAAGAATGTTGGTGAAGTTGTAGATAGTTTTGAATATACTATAAAATTAAAAGTTGTAGGAGTTGTATTTAATCAAGATGAGCTTTTGACATTAGCTCAGACATTTTTGAACAATCAGTTAGATAAAACTCAAAAGCTTTTAAATTATGACAACTCATCTTTTTCATATAAAATAGCAAATTATAATGAAGATGAAAAAAATGTTTCTCTCGAGGTTCAATTATCAGCAAATGTTGTACAAGATTCTAGTGCAGAAATATTTGATAAAAATAAATTCAAAGGTTTGAATCAAGAAGAAATAATAGATTATTTCAAAACAATACCAGGGATAGAAAGTGTTAGAGTGCAATTTTCCCCTTTTTGGGTAAAAAAAGCTCCAAAAATGTCAAATCATATAGAATTGATTTTTGATTAAAATAGTTGACATTTGGTATATTTTTGAGTTAATATAAATACAAGGTGATTGATTGGTCTACCAAACCAATATTTAAAAGAATTACGCCTAAAGCGTACTAAGCCTTGAGACAATTTGTAAAGTGCTTTCTATATTTTTAGAGAGAACTTGGGTGGAACCACCCTTCACTCACTTCATTTCATTCCGTTCGCTTCTGGTGGCAAGCCACCTAATTAAAGTGAGATTTGGGTCCCGAGATTATTTATAGTCTTGGGTTTTTTTATTTGGGTTTAAATGTTTTTTCGTATATATTGTATTTTCGTATTTAGAAGTATAATTTAATTATTCAAGTTAGAGTGCAATACCAATTACGAATGCATACTAATTATACAAATAAAATTATTAATGTTCATTTATTAACATAAATTAGTTATGAAAAGTATAATATTTGATTGGGCTGGGGTTATAAGTAATTCATTTGAAACAAATTCAATATTAATTAATGCTGTGCTTGAAAGATTTGGTGCAAAAAGAATGTCTTTGGATGAAATAAGAGAAAATTGGGAAATGCCATATATGAAGTTTTATAATAAATTTTTGCCAAATTTGACAATAAAAGAAGAGGCCGAGGCTTTTTCTGAGTTTTTTAAAGATTCTAAGAAAGCGAATATTTATCCAGGCGTAAAAAATATATTAGAAAAATTTTATGATAATAAAATAAATATGTTTGTTGTAACTGGAGATTTGGATATTTCCTTTAGAGAAGATATGAATAGGTATGGTTTGGGTAATATTTTTACAAAAATATATACAAATGTTCATGATAAGACAAAAATTATTGGACAAGTAATTAATGAGAATAAATTGGATATAAATAATACATATATAATAGCAGATACTACTCATGAAATGGAAATTGGAAAAATTTATAATATAAAAACAGTAGCTATCACCTGGGGATTTCAATCTCGTGAAAAATTAAAATTATCAAATCCAGATTATCTTATAGATAATTTTGAAGAATTTGAAAATATAATATTAAATAATAACAAGTAAAAATATGAAAGAAACAGAAATAAATATTAAAAGACATTCACTTGCTCATGTTATGGCAAGTGCGGTATTAAAACTTTATCCAAAAGCAAAATTTGGTGTAGGTCCAAATATAGAAAATGGTTTCTATTATGACATTGATTTGGGATCTACAATTACAGAAGAAGATTTAGGTAAAATTGAAAGAGAAATGCAAAAAATAATTTTATCACTTGTTAAATTTGAAAGAGAGGAAATGAAATTAAAAGATGCAGTAAAATTGTTTACAAAATTAAAGCAGGATTACAAAATTGAATTATTAAAAGATTTAGAAAAAAAAGGAACAACAAAAATTACAGAAGATGAAGTTTTAGAAAATGTTGAAAAAATTTCAATCTATAAAACTGGAGAATTTGTTGATTTGTGCCGTGGTCCTCATGTTGAAAATACCAAGGAATTAAAAGATTGTGCATTTAAATTGACAAAGCTTGCTGGTGCTTATTGGCGTGGAAGTGAAAAAAACAAAATGCTTACTCGTATTTATGGAATAGCATTTGAGAGTCAGCAAGAATTGGATGAATATTTGAAATTACTTGAGGAAGCAGAAAGACGTGATCATAGAAAACTTGGAAGAGAATTGGATTTATTTAGCTTTCAAGAAGAAGCACCTGGTATGCCTTTTTTTCATGCAAAAGGAACAATTATTTGGAATAAATTGGTAGAATTTTTGACAGAGAAAATGTATGAAAGAAATTATGAAATAAACAAGACTCCAATAATTTTGAACAAATCTTTGTGGCTACAATCAGGACACTGGGATCACTATAAAAATAATATGTATTTTACAAAAATTGATGAAACTGATTTTGCGGTAAAGCCAATGAATTGTCCTGGAAATATTCTAATTTACAAAGCTCATCAATATTCATATAGAGATTTGCCACTTCGTGCTGGAGAATTTGGAATATGTCATAGACATGAATTGTCGGGAGTTTTATCAGGACTTTTTAGAGTTAGATGTTTTACTCAAGATGATGCTCATGTATTTTGTACAAAAGAACAAATGAAAGATGAAATTGCAGATTTGATAAATCTTGCCGATGAAGTTTATAGTGCATTTGGTTTTTCTTATAATATGGAATTGTCCACTAGACCAGAAAAAGCTATGGGAGACCCAGAGCTTTGGGAACTTGCAGAAAATACTTTAAAAGACGTACTTGATGCAACAGGAAAAGAATACAAATTAAATGAAGGCGATGGCGCTTTTTATGGACCAAAGATTGATTTTCATTTGAAAGATGCAATTGGGCGTACATGGCAATGTGGGACAATTCAGCTTGATTTTCAAATGCCAGAAAAGTTCAACCTAACTTATGAAGGGCCAAATAATCAAAAATTACAACCAGTAATGATTCATCGTGCAATTTTGGGAAGTGTTGAAAGATTTTTGGGAATTCTAGTAGAAAATTTTGCAGGAGCATTTCCTCTATGGCTATCCCCTGTTCAAGTGAAAATAATTTCTGTTGGTGAATCTCACATTGATCATTGTAAAGAATTGGCAAATGAATTTAGAAAGTCAGGACTAAGAGTTGAAATTGATGATACAAGTGAAACAGTGGGAAATAAAATTAGAAAATCATCTCATGAAAAAATTCCTTATGTATTAGTCATTGGTGATAAAGAAATAAATTCTCCAAAATTGTCAGTGCGCGTAAGAGGTGAAAAAGATTTAGTAGAAATAGAAAAAGATAAATTTGTGAAAGATATGTTGGAGAAAATTAAAAATAGAGATTTGAATTTGTAATCGCTCCGCTTGTAGGGAAATTAAATTTTATTGTAGAGACGTAGCATTGCTACGTCTCTACATTATTTGTGGTAAAAAACATTGTTTATCAAACAAACATTGGCGGGGCTGGAAATGAAAAAGCATTGAGTTTCCCCAACGCTTTTTTGTTTGATTTTGAGATTATTGTTACGGCATTGAATATGCCCTGATTATATAAAATCTTTTGTTGTCTCCTGTAATTTCTGTATATGTAGAATTAGTTGTTGATCCAAGTAGGATCCATCCAGGGCTATTTGGCCTAGTGCTATAATAAATATTATAGTACGCAATTGTAATAGGATTACCGTATATATCCACAATAACCGGATCCCACTCTATAATTACGCTATCCCCTGAAATGCGAATAGTCACATTTTCAGGCGCCTTAGGTTCAGTTCTATGTATAGCTTTTAGTTCTTCTGCTATTAAAGCAAAACAAAGAACTATTAAGATTGATATTATAAATATCTTTTTCATCATTTCCTCCTGATGACTAAAATGTTCAATTTGCCTATACATTACAATAATAATTATTATTTGTCAAATAAATAAATTTATTTTCCATTTATCCAAAAATATAGTAAACTTATTGAGGTTAGCCTTCGACTTTTAGTTGTTAGCTAACCATAAGTAATCTAATTATTTATTTATAGTCAAATTTATGGAAATAAGAACAGCTCTTACATATGATGACGTATTAATCGTTCCAAAAAAGTCTTTTATAAAATCAAGAAAAGACGTTGATACGTCGTGTAAATTATCAAAAAATCTTAAATTAAATATTCCAATAATTTCTGCAAATATGGATACTGTTACAGAAAGTCGTATGGCAATTGCAATGGCAAAATTAGGTGGAATTGGAATTATTCATAGATTCTGTTCTATTGAATCTCAAGTAAAAGAAGTTTTGAAAGTAAAAAGATATCAAAGTATGATAATTAGACGTCCATTTGTAGTAAATCCAAACAATACTATAAAAGAATTAAAAGCAAAGGTTAAAGAGTTTGGGTATTCTGGTTTTTTGGTAAGTGATGATGAAAATGTAAAGTTACTTGGGATCATTACCAAAAGAGACTATATTCTTAGTCAAGATGATGATTTATTAGTTAAAGATCTTATGACTCCACATACAAGACTTATTACTGCAAATAGTGAAATATCTATTGATGGAGCAAAAGAAATTTTTTCTAAACATAAAATAGAGAAACTTCCTATTGTTGATGAAAATTTTAATATAAAAGGACTTATTACAAAAAAAGATTTGGTAGAAAATTTTGATTATAATTTAGCAGCCAAAGATAAACAAAGTAGGCTTTTGGTTGGAGCAGCTATTGGAGTAAATGGAGATTTTATGGAACGTGTTGATGCTCTCGTAGAAGCTGAAGTGGATATAATTGATTTAGACATTGCTCATGGTCACTCAGTGATTGAAATAGAAGCACTAAAACTTATAAAAGCAAAATATCCAAATTTGGAAATAATGGCAGGAAATATTGCAACATCTCAAGCTGCAAAAGATTTGATAGAAGCAGGAGCTGATTGTGTAAAGGTTGGAATTGGTCCAGGATCAACTTGTACAACAAGAATTACAACTGGCTTTGGTGTACCACAACTTACTGCAATAATGGATATTTACCCAGTGTGCAAGGAATTGGGAGTTCCAATGATTGCCGATGGCGGAATAAAACAGCCAGGAGATTTGGTAAAGGCAATGGTGGCAGGTGCTGATACAGTAATGCTTGGTGGACAGTTGTCAGGAACTGAAGAAACACCAGGACCAACAATAAATTACAATGGTAGACAATACAAAATTTCTCGTGGTATGGCATCTCTTACAGCAGCATTGTCTCGTCCAGGAGCAAATGAGAATGTAAATCAAATAACTCCAGAAGGAGTTGAGGCAAAAGTTCCATATCGTGGAGCAGTAAAAGAAGTAATTGGTAGATATATTGGCGGACTTCGATCGGGAATGAGTTATGGAAATTCAGAGACGATAGAAGAGCTTAGAGAATGTGAGCTTATTAGAATTACAAACTCAGGAATGAGAGAATCAAATTCACATGACAATGAAGTTTTATAAGTTATCAGTACCAAGTTATAAAGTTAAAAGTATTTGTCTTTCAACTTTATAACTTTCTAACTTTATGAACTATTATATTAAATATTTTGGTTGTGATATGAACAAATCAGACGCCGAGCGCGTGTCCTCTATTTTGGAATCTTTAAAATACAAAAAAACAGACAATATTTTAAATGCTGATGTAATTGTTGTTTTGGCTTGTAGCGTTAGACAAACTGCTACAGATAGAATTTATGGAATTTTCAAAGACAAAAAATTAAAAAAGTCAGTAATAAAAATTCTTACTGGCTGTGTGCTAAAAGAAGATACAAAAAAATTACAAAAAAGGTTTGATATCATAATTGATATTACAAAGATTAATAATCTTTCAAAATTAATAAGCAAAAAAAGTGAATATAATTATGATCCAAAGGATGTAAAGTATTTTAATATTATTCCAAATCATAATAACTATTTGGCGCTAGTCCCAATATCAAATGGTTGTAATAATTTTTGTACATATTGTGCTGTACCATATACAAGAGGTTTGGAAAAAAATAGATCTGCAAAAAGTATTATAAATGAAATAAAGAGTCTACCAAAAAATATAAAACAAATAATGCTATTAGGGCAAACCGTGAACTCTTATGTAAATCCAGATAAAAGTTCCAATATAAAAGATTTTAGTGATTTATTGGAAGCTGTTGCTATTTTAAAACCAGATACTTGGATTACTTTTATTTCACCTTATCCTACAAAATTTGATGACAAATTAATAAAAGTTATAGCAAAATATAAAAATATTTCACATCATATTCACATTCCTCTTCAATCTGGAAATGACAGAATACTCCAAATGATGAATAGGAGGTATGATTCAAGTGAATTTTTGGAAATAATAAGTAAAATTTATAAAAATATTCCAGATGCAAACATTACAACAGATGTTATAGTGGGATTTCCTACTGAATCTGAAAAAGATTTCAATGATACTTTGGCAGTTTTGAAAAAAACAAAAGTTACTTTGGTTTATAGTGGATTATATTCTCCTCGACCTGGTACAGTTTCTTATAAAATTTATAAAGATAACGTAGAAAAAATTACAAAGAGAAAACGAGATGAAAAAATGACAAAGATAATAGCAAGTCAATCACTGCAAAGAAATAAAAAATATTTGGGTAATATTGTAAAAGTTTTGGTGCAAAATAAAAACAATAAACAAGAATATCTTGGAAAAATGCAGACATATGAAACTGTAAAAATAAAGGGAATAAATGATAAATATATTGGACAATTTGTTGATGTAAAGATAGATAAGGCTTTAAACTGGCGCCTAGAAGGAGAAGTAATAAAATGAATAATAAAAAAATAATTTGTATAGTGGGACCAACAGCATGTGGCAAAACAAAATTGGGAGTTCGTCTTGCAAGAAAATTTAATGGTGAAATTATTTCTGCAGATTCACGTCAAGTTTATACTGGTATGGATATTGGTACTGGAAAAGATTTGAAAGAATATGGAAAAATACCATATCATATTATAGATATTTCAAATCCAAAAAAACAAGTAACATTATCTCTTTGGCAAAATTTGGCAATAAAAAAAATAAAAGAACTTCAAGAATATGGAAAAATTCCTTTTGTTGTTGGTGGTACGGGATTATATATAAACTCAATTGTTGATGGGTATATTTTAAATGATGAAAAGATAAACAAAGAATTTAGAAAAAAATTAAATTCTACTTCTCTATTAGAACTTCAAAAAATACTAAAAAAATTAGATAAAATAGCTTATTCCAAAATTGATATAAATAATAAAAGAAGAATCATAAGAGCAATTGAAATAGTAAAAGCAGGCTCCTCTATTTCAAAATCAAGAAGAAAAAAAATATTTGATTCGCTTGTTATTGGAATAACATTTGATAGAGATGTAATAAACAAAAGAATAGATAAAAGACTAAAAGACAGAATTGCTGATGAGAATATGATAGAAGAAATTGCAGGACTAAAAAAATTAGGACTTTCATGGAAAAGATTGGAAGATTTTGGACTTGAGTATAGATATGTTGGGAGATATTTGAAAAAAGAATTAGAATTTGACGAAATGATAAATCAACTTGAAATAGCTACTCATCAATTTGCAAAAAGACAAATGACCTGGTTTCATAAAAGAAAAGATATTATTTGGGTAAAGGATTATAAAGAAGCAGAAAAATTGGTTAGTAGTTTTTTAAACAAATAAAAATATGGCATTTATTTATGAAACAGAAAATTTTATAGTCGAGGCATTTGATAAACCACATGTTACAAGGCTTGATGGTGGTCATATAAAAATTATGCCAAAAATAAAAGTTCTTGATCGCTCAGAATTAAGTCCAAAATTAGCTATTGAATTAATGAGATTAACAATGATTATTGGAAAAGCTTTTAAAATAGCAATGACAAATCGTGGCGTAGAAATAATGCGTGTTAATTATCATGACATGGATAATTGGGCATATAAAAAAGATGAAAAGCCATATTTTCATATTCATTTATATGGAAGAGCAAAAAATGCAAAATTTCAGCCATATTATGAGGCAGTTCAATTGCCAGATAGAAATACTGGATTTTATGATAATTTTGAACCGCTGTATGAAGATGATGTAAAAGAAATCCAAAAACAAATAAATATAATTTTGAAAGAAAGAAATTATAGTAACAAAGAATGGGGCTTGTAGGTTCCATTTTTTGTTTGATATAATGTTTAAAAAATTTTGAGCCAGATCATTCGATCTGGCTCAGTTTGGTTTTGAAAGCTATTTGTGTTTAGATAACGATTTTTACATCATCTATCTTATATTCCCTACCGCAATATTTGCATTTGAGGAATATTTCACCACTTCTTTTTGTGATTATAAATTCGGTATCAGAGTTTTTATCAATACTTGTAATGCATTTTGTATTATTACAAATAATGATACGAGATACTCTTTCCGGAAGCTCTGTTTTTATCTTTCTGAAAACTTTTCCGTCTCTTATTATTGAGACTGTTACGCTAGGAGCTATAAGTGAAAGAATGTTTATTTCTTCCTCTGTCAGCTCTTTGCCCTCTATTTTGATAATATCCTTTTTGCCATCGGGTGATTTTTCACTTTTTAGTCCACTTCCCATAAGGTATGGATATTTACCGTTAAGACCAAAAAGTTTAATCAAAATTACTGCTTTCCCAAATGGGATATGATCGAATACAGACCCAGTGATTATTGCTGTTACTTTTTCATCTTTCATTTTACTTCCTCCAATATACAAGTGTATATTATGGCTTTTCTTATTGGTATTCCACCATCCAGTTGTTCCCAGTAATATGCGTAAGATGTTGTATCTACATCACGAGCTATTTCATCTACTCGTGGTAATGGATGCAAAATCTTCAGATTTGGTTTTACATTTTCAAGCATAGATGCTTTTAGTATATAACTTCCTTTTACCCTGTTATATTCTTCCTCTTCATTGTCACCAAATCTGTTCCTTTGAATTCTGGTCATATAGCAGATATCAAGTTCATTTAAAACATCTTCTATTTCTGTAAGCTCTTCATATTCTACCCCTTGTTCATCTAACTCTCTTGTAAATGAAGCGGGTATTTTTAAAGATGGATCTGAAATAAACTTGAATTTTGGATGGAAAAAGGACATAGCTTGCACAAGTGAATGTACAGTTCTGCCATTTTTAAGATCGCCAATAAATCCAATGGTAAGGTTTTCCAATTTACCTTGGGTTTTTTGGATTGCATATACGTCAAGTAATGCTTGTGAGGGGTGTTGATTTGCACCATCTCCCCCGTTAATAATAGTTTTGTTGATGATTTCTGATGCAATCCTTGGGAGTCCTTCTTCTAGGACTCTCATTACAATGAAGTCTCCATAAGCCGCCATTGTTCTTATAGAGTCTCGTGCGTCCTCACCCTTGTTTATGGAATTATTCTCTTTTCCAAGAAATGAGATTATTTGTCCATTCATTTCTAAAACAGCACGTTGAAACGATCCTACTGTTCTAGTAGATTCTTCAAGAAACGCTATGACGCATATTTTTCTATCCAAATCTGGCTTTAGTGTGCCGGCTTCGATTTGTTCCGCAAGGTTTAAAATATGAAGTATTTCTTCCCTGCTTAAATCACTGATTGAAATAAGATTTTTCACTTTACCTCCATTTTTGAAAAAAGCGCCCTATGGGTGCTTTTCTTTTTTTCTGTTGAAATTATACCAGTATTTGAATTTTTTGCAAATTTTATTTTACAAAAAAATCTCCCTATTAAATTAATGTCTAAACGAGGGATTTTTTATAATTTATAAATCTAATTTTTTAATAAAATACTAAGTATTTATTTGAGTTTTTCTTTGAATAATTTTTCCGCTATTTCAGGATTTGCCTTGCCACTAGTTTCTTTCATAGCGACTCCTACAAAATATTTCATTAGGTTTTCTTTTCCTGATTTGTATTGCTCTACCTGTGTAGAGTTTTCTTTTATAACTTTTTCTACAATATTGTTTATTTGTTTTTCATCATTTATTTGTCCCAGGTCATATTTTTTTATAATTTCTTCTGGATCTTTGCCACTATCAAACATTTCTTTTAATATTTTTTGAGCGCTAGAGCTGTTTACTTTTCCAAGATAAACTATTTTTATAAATTGAGCCATGTTTTCAGGAGTGATTTTGATATTTTCAATACTTAAATTTTTCTCATTCATTAATTTGAAAAGCTCAGAAGTTAGCCAACCATTTATAAGTTTTATAGACTTTTCTTTGTTTTCTTTCCAAACTTTTGTATGTTCATCTTTTTTGTGTTCTAGTTCTAATTCCAACCATTCTTTAAATTCCGAAATAATACTTTCAAAATATTTTGCCATAGCAATTGTACTTGTAAGTATTTCTGCATCTACTTTTGATAAGTCATATTCTTTTATAAA
Organism: Patescibacteria group bacterium; assembly: GCA_028692545.1. Taxonomy (NCBI): domain Bacteria; species Patescibacteria group bacterium. The sequence continues at coordinate 56,704 of JAQUXC010000006.1, forward strand.
TCTTTTTATTTTTTCATCGGCAAGTTCTGGTAATTCTTGTTTTATTTTGTCTATTTGTTCATTTTTTATAATGATTTTTGGTATATCTGGTTCTGCAAAATATCTATAATCATTTGCTTCTTCTTTTGTTCTTTGAAGTTCTGTAATTTGTTTTGAATCGTTCCAACCTTTTGTAGTTTGTATTTTTGGTGGAGTTCCATTTTCCCAAAGTTTTGTTTGCTCCTCTATTTCATATTTTATTGCACGTTCTACCGATCTAAAAGAATTCAAATTTTTTATTTCTGTTTTTGGATATAAATTTTTGTCTCCACATGGTCTAAGAGAAATATTTACGTCACATCGAAGTTGTCCTTTTTCCATATCTGCATCTGAAATACCCAAATACCTACATAATTGTCTTAATTTTTGTAAGAACAATCTAGCTTGCTCCTGTTTTCTAATATCAGGACGAGTTACTATTTCAGCAAGTGGAGTTCCTGCACGATTGAAGTCGATGAGAGAATAATCTTTGTTGTGAAAATTTTTTGCTGCATCATTTTCAAGATGTAATCTTTCTATTCCTATTCTGGTTTTTTCATTTTCATTTTCTAATATAAAATATCCATCGCTTGATAATGGTTTTTCAAATTGAGAAATTTGATAACCTTGTGGTAAATCAGGATAAAAATAACTTTTTCTTTCAAATATACTTTCTTTGTTTATTTTTAAATTCAAAGCAAGTGCAAGTTTTATACCATAATGAAGTACTTCCTTATTGAGTACTGGAAGTGCTCCGGGATGACCCAAACATACTGGACAAATAAGTGTATTTGGAGCTTTTCCTTCAGATTCATTTGAACAACTACAAAACATTTTTGATTTTGTTTTTAGCTGAACATGTATTTCTAATCCTATTATTGATTCCAAGAGCATATTATTTTGTAATTAATTTATTGTTTATATTCCAATATACGAATGTGTACTAATTATAATTAATATAATACGAATATACGAATTTATACCAATTATACTAATATATTTGTATTGTCCCTACATCTTATTAACTGTTTCTATTCCAAGTAAGTTTAATCCATTTTTGATAATTTGTGCAGTTGAACTTACAAGTAATAATCTTATTTTTACTTCCTCTTTATCATCTGATAATATTTTACAATTATTATAAAATTCATTGAAATCTTTTGCTAAATCTATTAAGTATGATGCAATATAACTTGGTTTATAATTATTTGCAGATTTTGTTATTGCATCTTCAAATAAATTTAATTTTTTTATGAGTGCTATTTCTTCTTTTTTTGAAATTTTGTCAAAATTTATTTGTGTATCTATTTTTGTATTTGATTTTGATATCACACTACAACATCTTGCATAAGTATATTGTAAATATGGACCAGTTTCTCCATCAAAAGACAATATTTTATCCCAATTAAATTCTATATTTTTTACTCTGTCATTTTTCAAATCTCCAAATATTATAGCTCCAATTCCTACTTTTTTTGCAACATCATTTTTATTTTCTAAATTTGGATTTTTTTCTTTTATAATATTTTCTGCTTTTTTTATAGCTTCATTTATTACATCTTCTAGAAATATTACTTGTCCTTTTCTTGTAGACATTTTTTTGTCTTTGAATTTAAACAAACCAAAGTCTACATGAACAAATTTATTTTCTTGAAATCCAAGCATTTCAAACACTTTAAACAATTGTTCAAAGTTTAATTTTTGTTCTGATCCAACTACATACAATAATTTTTCAGGTTTATATTTTTTTAATCTATAAAGTGCAGTTGAAATATCCCGAGTATGATAACTTGAAGTTTTATTTGATTTCAAAATAAGTACAGGCGGCATATTATATTTTTCTAAATTTATAATTTCTGCTCCTTCTGATTTTTCTGTTTTTATCTTTTCTTTTATTGTTTTTAAAGTATTTTTTGTTTTATCTATATAAAAAGCTTCTCCATCGTATGAATCAAATTTTATATTCAATAATTTGTAAATTTTATCAAATTCTTTCAAACTCAAATTTCTAAATTTTTTCCATAAAATCAAATTTTTTTTATCATTATTTTCAAGTTTTTTAAATTCTTCTCTTGCTTTGTCTTCCAAAGTCTTATCTTTTTCCGCCTTGTCATGAAATTTTACATAAATTGATAACAAATATTTTATTGGATCTTTTTTTAGTTCAGCATCACTTCCCCATTTTTTGTAGGCAAATATTAGTTTTCCAAATTGAGTTCCCCAATCTCCAAGATGATTTATTGAAATTGGATTATATCCAATAAATTTAAAAATATTATAAAGCGAATTTCCTATTACAGTGCTTCGTAAATGTCCTATACTAAATGGTTTTGCTATATTTGGTGAAGAAAAATCTATTGTAATTTTTTTATTTTTTCCAAGTTTTAAACTCCCAAATTTATCTTTTTTGTTATAAATATCTTTTAGTAAATTTTTTGCAATATAATTGTGATTTAGAAAAAAGTTTATATATGGACCATTGGCTTCTACTTTTTCTAAAAAACAAGTATTTGGAATTTTTTCTGCAAAATTTTTTGCAATATCAATGGGTGATTTTTTGTATTCTTTAGCCAAATTAAAACACGTAAAAGCATAATCCCCCATTTCTCTATTTGGCGGAATTTCCAAAAAAATATCAGATTTTATACCAGATTTTTTTAATAAATTTTTTATTTCATTTTGAAAGTCCATATTTTATATATATTTTTTTATATAACTCATCATTTTATCTACTTTTTTCATCCAAGTATGCTCTTTTATTACTTGAATTTTTGCATTTATTTTTTCTTCAGAATTTGTATCAAGCTCTTCCTGAATGTAAATATTAAATTTTTCAAAATCATTTGTAATTCTTATATGATCTTTGAATTGTTCTACGCCTGGAGTGTTAGTTGTTACAATTGGAATTCCGCAAGCCATGTATTCATATAATTTCATAGGACAAGTATATTTTATAAATTCATTCGTATAATGTGGAATTATTCCAACATCAAATTGATTTATATAATCAGGAGTTTCTTTGTATTTTTTTGCACCCAATAAATATATATTAGAAGTTTTTTTGAGTCTTATCGCATCTTCATCGCTCCATATTGGGCCAATTAATACAATAGATTTGTCTAAATTTTTGTTTGCAATATATTCTATCAAATCTAAATTTACTCGATTTTCTTGTATTACTCCAACATAACCAATTATTGGATGTGGAATTTTTGCTATATCATTGTTTATCAATTTATTTTTTCCACTGTAATGAGCCAAATCTATTCCTTGAGTTATTTGAAATATTTTTTCGTGTCTTGGACTAAACATATTCTCAGTATCTTTTGCTAGAGAAAAAATTATATTTGCTTTTTCACTTATTATTTTGTAATTTTCTTCTATTTTGTCTTTTATATTGCAATAGCTTGCATGTTCTGCCCAATTATCTACTGTATCAAAAATGGATATTACATGATCTATTTTATCGAAATACTCTGTAACAAGTGGATAATATGACCACAATATTATATTTCTAAAATTTTCTTTTTTTGCATATTTATTTATATTTTCTAGCGTTTTGTTCAAATTTATTTTATTTGAAATTGTAGAATAAACAGTGATTTTGTCGTCTATTTTGTATATTCTTGTAAAAAGCCCCGACTTTATTGTTTCATCATTTGGTGCACTCCATATATTTTCTTTCCAATTTCTAAGAGCTCTTTTTTTTGTATGTGGTAAATAATCTATTGCCAAAATTTTATTTATATTTGGATGGTTTTTTAAATTGTTTAATATATGAAAATTGCGATTACTTCTTCCTTTTGCAGTCCATTCAATATAATTAGACATGTTGAACATTATCACGTCAAATTTTTTTTCTCCGCTAATATTTACTTCTGGAATTTGATTTATTTTTTTTACTCTTGGCATAATTTTCTAGTCTGTACTTTCTATATATTTTATTAATTTTTTACTAATATCTTTCCACAAAAATTCTTCTTTTATTCTTGTATATGCATTTTCTCCAAGTTCTTTTGCAAAAATATCATCTAATAATAATTTTCTTATATATTGTTCTAATTTTTCTTCTTCATTTTCATTTATCAAAAGCCCCGTTTTTTTATCTAGCACTGCTTCTTTTGCTCCACCATTACTTGTTGCTATAACTGGTTTTTTGAAAAGTCCTGCTTCAAGATAAACTATTCCAAACCCTTCTACATCATTTTTGCTAATTTTACTTGTCATTATAAATATATCACACAAACTATAAAAATATGGCAATATTTCATTTTCTATATTGTTCAAAAATAATATGTTATCTTTTAAATTATATAATTTTACTAAACTTTTTAAATGTTCAAGATTTTCTCCATTTCCTATTATAATATACAAAATTTCTGGTATTTCTGGTTTGAGAGATTTTATAGCTTTTATAACTGCTTCATGATTTTTTCTATCTACTAGTCTTCCAACAGTAAGCAATATCTTTCTGTGTTTCAAATTGTATTCTTTTTTTACAATTTCTTTCAAATTTTCATCTATATTTTTCAATTCCAAATCAACTCCTGGATAAATTACTTTTATTCTGTTTTTATCACTTATTATTTCTGATAATAATTCTTTTGTACTTTCACTATTTGCTGTTATAAATTTTGCATTGTTTAATATTTTTTTTGCTAAATATTTTTTGATAAAATTTTTTTTTGTATTAATTATATCCAATCCGTGAGTAGATACAAAATATGGAATTTTGAATATTTTGTTTATTAAGTATAGTACTGTGCCTGTTGGAAGTATTTCCCCTGCCCACAAAATTTTTACTTTTTCATATTTGGCATAATATACAACTTCAAAAAATTCTTTTAACCATTTTGGCCAAAAAAATTTGTATAAAAGATTTTTGTTGTATATTTTCAAATCTGATTCTACTTTTTTTGAACAAGTCAAAACACTCAATCTATTTATTGGAAGATTTTTTGCTAAATTATAATAATAATTTGCCACCCCACCTTTGTTTGGCCAGAAGTCTAGAGTGACTAATAGTGTTTTTTCCATTTTTTGCTATTTATAAACAAATAGGACATTTTTTATCCTATTTTAATTATATCATATTTAAAAACTACTGCTATTGACTGTACAGTTAACACTAATAGGTAACACTTGGTATACTTAGGGGTAACACTGTTAACTAATAAACAAATATATGCCTTTAAAACCAAGTTATCCAAAAGAAAAGCGAGTTTTATGGTATTTAGGAG